>JASHXS010000095.1 GCA_030043405.1 Thermoplasmata archaeon
TACCGTGGGGTGGGGGAGGCCCTCTCGATCGCGCGCGAACATGGCTACCGCGTGATCTGCGTGACCAACCAATCCGGGATCGAGCGAGGACTCTACACCGCGGAGGACGTGGAGGCGATCCACGCGCGGCTCAACCAGCTGCTGGCCCCCTATCGCGCCCGGGTGGACGCGTTCTATTACTGCCCCCACGCCCCCGAGACCCACTGTGCCTGTCGGAAGCCCGGCACGCTCCTGTTCGAGCGCGCCGTCCACGACTTCGGCTTGGAACTGAGCACCAGTGCGATCGTCGGGGACCGTCCTCTCGATATCCAGGCTGGGGACCGACTCGGGCTCCTCACCGCCCTGGTCGTTCCCCCGGGCCACGAAGAGGGACTTCGGCGCGAGGTCGAACAGGAGGGGGTGCGGCCGGCCATCCAGTCCAGCCGATTCCGGTCCGCGGTGCACCGAATCCTCGCCCGCGGATAGGGCCCCGCCGGGGTTAAGGCCCCCATCCGCTCGGGCCCGGGATTCGCCTTGCTGCCTCCATTCTTGCCGGCGCTCGTGGCCGCGCTCATCACGGTCGCCCTCGCACTAGGGGCGATCCTGGCTCGGGCCCTCACGCCGGCGGCTGGGGCGGTGGCGGCCGCGTTCGGGATCGTCATCGTCCTCACCGCCGGCTATGCGTTCCTGGCGCTCCTCATCCTCTTCGTCGTCGCGAGCGTCATGGCCACCCGGTTCCACATCGAGGAGAAACGCCGGAAGAACGTGCAGGAGGGGACCGCGGGGGAGCGCGGGATCTCGAACGTCCTCGCGCATATCGTCGTCCCGACCGCCATCGCCGTGGGGGTGGCCGTGGGCCCCGCCCAGACCGTCCCCCTGACGTTGCTCTTCGCCGGGGGCCTCGCGTTCGGGGCCGCGGACACGTTCGCCAGCGAACTCGGGGTGCTTTCGGGGAAGGCCCGCAGCATCCTGACCTGGCGGCCGGTGACCCCGGGCACGAACGGAGGGGTGTCGCTGCCGGGCGAGGCGTGGGCTCTGGTTGGAGCCGCGACGACCAGCGTCGTCGGCTACTTCCTGTTCCGCGCCTTCTCGACGCCCACGGCGGGATTCCTCCCGTTCGTCGTGGTCGTGACGGTCGCCGGCTTCCTCGGCTGCCAGGTCGACTCGGTGTTGGGCGAGACCCTGGAGAATCGGGGGTATCTCACGAAGGGCAGCACCAATTTCCTGGGAATGCTGAGCGCCGTGGCCCTGGCCTCGATCCTCTTCCTCGCGCTCGGGGGGCCCCTGTGAGCCGGCCCGTCCAGCCCAGGGGGAGCGTCGTCTTGCTCTCGGGCGGGATGGACTCCGCCACGTGTCTCGCGCTCGCCGTCCGGGCGGGGGGCCCCGTCCACGCGTTGACGGTCGACTACGGTCAACGCCACCACCGCGAACTGCGGGCGGCGCGGGCCCTCGCCACTCACTTTGGCGTCCGGGCCCACGTGGAACTGACACTCCCGCTCGGCCCGCTCTTGGACTCGGCCCTCACCCGGCCGCACCGACGGCTCCCGACCGGCCAAGACCGGCCCGGAGTGATCCCCGCCACGTATGTCCCCGCCCGGAACACGATCTTGCTGTCTGTCGCGCTCGGCTACGCCGAAAGTCATCGACTGGGCTCCATCTACCTCGGCGCGAATGCCATCGACTACTCCGGCTACCCTGACTGTCGGCCCCGCTTCCTGCACGCGTTCGAGCAGGTCGCCCGATGGGGCACGAAGCGCGGGGTGGAGACCGGGCGGGGGATCCAAATCCGGGCGCCGCTCCTGCGCCGGAGCAAGCGACAGATCGTGGAACTCGGGGAGCGGCTGGGAGTCCCCTGGGCGCTCACGTGGAGCTGCTACGCGGGGGGCCGTCGCCCGTGCGGGCGGTGCGACTCGTGCCGTCTACGGGCCCGCGGATTCGACGCGGCCGGCGTGCGTGACCCGACGCGTCCCGCTCCCCGCAGACGGGGCGACCGTCCCCGACGGGGCGGATCTAGCTAGACGCCGCGGCGGGCGCGGGCGGGGCGGCAGGCGGGGCCGCCGGCACGCTCGAAGTACAGAACGCGCACTTGGTGGATTGGATGTTGATCGTCGAGAAGCAGTACGGGCACGACTTCGTGGTCGGGGGGGCCGCCGCCGCCTTGGCGGCCACGCGCTTCGCGTGGATCGCGTACGGCTCGACGATGAGGAAGAACAGCACGAGCAGGACGATGACGAAATTCAGGATGGCCCCGAAGAACGCGCCGAACGAGAAGGTCGACCCGTTGACCGTCACGAGGCCGGCGTTCATGAGGTTCGTCTTGAAGAACACCCCGATCGCGGGGTCGACGATATCGGAGACGAGGGCCGTTACGACGGCGCTCACCTGGGCGCCCACGACGAACGCGACGGCCAGGGTCACAAAGTTGGCCTGGGTCAGGAATGTTTTCAGGTCGTCCTTGACGCTCATTCTTCCCCATCCACCGGCGAACGCCGGTGGAGGGGTTCGGGCGTTTCCGGCTATAAGGACGTTTCGAGGGACCGACGAACCAACCGCCTGGCTCGCTTCACATCGAGTCGAGGCGGGTGACTCCGAGTAGGTCGAGGGTGTTCCCAAGCGCCTGTCGGACCGCCGCCACCAGGGCGATGCGGCTCTCACGTTCCGATTCGGCTCGGAGCACCGGGACGGCGTGGTAGAACCGGTTGAACTCGTCGGCGAGGTCGTGGGCGTAGCCGGCGAGGGCGTGGACGTGGGCGCGTCGCGCGGCGTACTCGACCGTCCGCGGGAGACTCGCTAGCCGTCGAATGAGGGTGAGTTCGTCGGGATGGCTCAGCCGCGCGGCGTCGAAGGGATACGGCGGGTCGATGTGTTCGGCCTTGCGCAGCACGCTCGACGCCCGCGCGTACGAATACTGGCAGAAGGGGGCGCTGCGTCCTTCGAAGGAAAGGGCATCTTCCCAACGGAAGACCACGGGCTTTTCCGGGGCGACCCGGACGATGTGGTACCGGATGGCCCCCGTGGCGACGGCTTCGGCGATCTGGTCGACCTCGGCGGGAGGGAGCCCCTCCCGTCGCGCGAGGACCTCCCGACGCGCTCGGTCGACGGCCTCCGTCAACAGCTGGTCGAGCCACACCGCCGAACCGCTGCGGGTGGACATGCGGCCGCCTTCGGGCACCGTGATGTCCTGGTAGATCACGAACTCCGGACGTCGCGCCTCCCCGATCTCGGCCAGCAGGGCGTCGAGCGTCCGGGCGTGCAGTTGGTGATCCT
>JASHXS010000096.1 GCA_030043405.1 Thermoplasmata archaeon
TCCTCGGGTCGGGGTTTCTGCCGCCCAACGCCTACGTGACGCTCGATTGCGAATTCATCCTGCTCTTCCGCAAGGCGGGGCTCCGTCGATTCCCGCCGCGGGACCCGGCGCGGTACGGGAGCCGGTTCACCAAGAGCGAACGGGACCGCTGGTTCAGCCAGCTCTGGACCGATGTGCGCGGAGTGCGACAGCGACGACCCGGCGGCCGGAGCGGGGCCTTCCCGCCGGAGATCCCCGAACGCCTGATCCGGATGTTCTCCGTGGTGGGCGACACGGTCCTCGACCCCTTCGCCGGCACCGGCACCACCTTGTGGGCCGCCGCGGCCCTGGGCCGGAAGGCGATCGGTGTGGAGTGGGACCGCGAGGTCTTCGCGCGACTGGAAGCGGACGTGGAACGCCGCGGCTGGGCGGGCCCCGGGGGCGGTTAGGCGGGGGGCGGCGCGTCGAGCGCCGGCAGTGGGGGGGCGGTGGTCGGCGCCACGGGCGGGGGCGTCGAGGGCGTTGGGCGCGATCGGTGCTCCATCTCCTCCTCGACGGCGGCGCGCAGGTACCGGAGCGAGGTGTCGTTCAACCGGTCCATGTGGAGCAGCAGATAGTGCAGGTAGAGTCGCTCGGGCCGGTGCGACGGCCCGGGGCTCCGGCCGCCCTCGGGAGCGTGATGTCGCTCGAGCGTGGCCCGGTCGTGTTCGTGGTCGGCGCCGTGGTACGCGCGGCCCGCCGCGCCCACGAACGGCGGATATACGTGCCCGACGGGGTCGTACTCCTCGCTCGGCTCGGCTCGGGCGCGAACGACGGGGGCCGCCACGGGGGGTCGGGCCTTGAGATACGGATGGGGCGGTCGCTCCGGGTCCTGGAGCTCCTCGATCGGGCGGCCAGCGACGTCCTCCACGATCGTGCGGAGATTCCAGCTGGACCGACGGCGGGGCGGTCCTTCGGCCGTCGCGGGTTCGGCCACGAGGTTCCCCGGGGACCGGGCCCTCATAAACCATCCTCTCGAATCGAAGCGACTCAGGGCGTCGACGGGGTTCCCAGTGTCTGGCGAAGGAACTCGAACTCCGGCGTCGAGGCGATGATCGCGAGGGGGAGGTGGAGGTCCCCGATCCGCCAGAGCGACTCGGAGTACCCCGCCTCGCGGGGCAGGCGAGCCTTCGTCAGCCATTCCGCCTCCGCCGCGCTCAACCCGAAGAACTCCCGCGCCGGCGAGGAGACCTCGGGCAGGCGGAGGAAGGTGTTCGAGTACAGGTTCCGCACGGTCGACCGCCCGCTGGACGAGGCGAGGAAGTCTTCCGGGCTCTGCGTGAGCAGCAGCAGGCCCGCGTCGAAGTGACGGACGTGCCGTACGACGCGGTCGAGGAACTCCGCCACGGGCGCGTGCCGAGCCAGGAGGTGGGCCTCGTCGATGACCACCAGTTTCGGGCCGGTTCGGTCGCGCAGCCGCCCGTACGCCCAGTCCAGCAAGTAGGCCAGGTGAAAGGCGTGGTGCTCCTCCGGGAGGCCTCGCAGGTCGAGCGCGACCGGAGAAGCGGTCGGGTCGATCGTCGTCGGGCCGTTCGCGGCTCGCAGCGAACCCGAGCGGAACACCTCGAAGAGCGTGCGCATCCGCGGCTCCGATGAGGCCGCTTCTTCCACGGCTTCGACCAGATCGTCGAGCACCGGGACCTCGGGGCCGCGGTCGTACAATCGACTGACCACCGTGTCCAGCATCGCCCCTTCCGAGTCCGACAGGCTCGGGAAGAGCGCCCGCAGGGTCCCGACCACGCGGGCGGCCTTCTCCCGACGGTCGCCGCCGGTCGTGGTCGGGTCGAGGGGGTTGAGCCGTCCCGGCACGCCGTTCGCCACCCGGACCACCGTCCCGCCCAGCGCGGTCACGAGCGGAGCGAATTCCCCCAGGGGGTCCAGGAACACGAGGTCGAGGTCCGGCCGCATCCACCGGCTCCGGAGGGCCAGGAGCGCCGCCGCGAACGTCTTCCCGGCGCCCGTGGTCCCGTAGATGCCCCACGAGAAGCTCGTGTGGGTCCATCGGTTGAGGAAGACTGGGCACGCGTCGGCCAGGGCGAGGCCCACCAGGATGCCTCCGGGCTCGGCGACGGTCTCGTCGCCGAACGGGAAGAGCGACGCGAGCCCGTCGGAGGGCAGCGTGTGCCAGAACCCGATCGGTCGGGGCTGGGTGCCCCCCAGGTCCGGCGGGGCCAAGGCGGCGTTCACGGAGTACCGCGGCACGCGGGCCTGGAATCCGTGGGCCCGCAACCGTTCGACGAGCCGACTGCGCACCGACTCCGCCGCGACGCGGGAGGAGCCCTGCGCGACAAAGCAGACCCCCACTCGCCACAACTCCTGGCTCCCTCTCGCCACCGCCCGCCCGAGCGTCGTGGAGGAGGCATGCTCGGCCTCGAGCCGGGAGGCCTCCCGACCGCTTCCCGGGCTCGCGAGTTCGGCCTCGGTCACGGCGCGCGCCCCCTCGAGGATCTCGAGCGCCCGGGCGGTGGGGATCCGCTGGAGTTCGAGGTGCAAGT
>JASHXS010000097.1 GCA_030043405.1 Thermoplasmata archaeon
GGCGCCCGGGGTCGCGAACTCGGGGAGGGTCTCAAAGAGGAACCGCCGCGCGCGGCCGGAGAACGCCTGGACGATCTTCGCCCGGCTCTCCGGGTCGACTTCCCGATCGTCCAGGAAGCTCCCCGACGTGTACACCTTGACGTACGGCTCGTCCCGATACCGGCCGAGCGCCCGGTCGAGCTGCTCGGCGAGTTCCGCCGGGGTCGCGGAGCGCCCCAGGGTGTCCTTGGCGTAGCCGCACATCGAGCAGCCTTTCTGGTCGGCCCAGTAGCATCCTCGGGTGCGGAGGATGAGGACGAATGCGGATACCTCGTCAGCTCCGAGGGCCTCTCGTTCGACCCACTGGTTCACGTACCGTCGAGCGTCCGCGGGCCCGGCGGGGGAGGGCCGGCGGTCCCGCGCGACCGTCCGTGCGAGGGACTCGGGCATCACGACTCCTGGAGCTCGACCGAGACCGTATCGTCGTCCCGGACCGGCAAAGCGTCTCGGAGGCGGACGGCGGCGACGAATTCGACCACGTCCTTGTAGTGGGTCCGGTCGGGGTGGATGAGGTGGCAGGCGTGGCCGTTCATCTGCGCGGCGAAGCACGTGGCGCCGCCGAAGGTCCGACCGCTCGCCTGGAACCCGTCGATGCGGATGCCGGTCCAGTGGGCGACGAGCCCGACGCGGCGGAGGGCCTCGCCCTCCACCCGGACGTTGAGGGTGCCGGGATACGGGGTGTAGCCCAAGCGCTCCGCGAACTGCACCACGTACCCCGGTTGGGACAGATAGTAGCGACCCTCGCCGAGACCGCTGGCCACCTTTCCCTCGAACGTGAGGCGGGCGGGCCCTTCGAACAGGCGGCGGTACCCATGGTACTCCGCGCGCAGGAGGTCGAGCGCCGCGGGCGTGAGGCTCAGGCGTTGACGCCGCTGCGCCATCGAGCGGGTCAAGAGCCCGCGTTTTTCCAGCGCGACCAGGTACCGATCCGCGGCCTGTTGGCTCATCCCGATCCGCTCGCCGACCTCGCGGGAGGTGAGCACGACCGCCGTGTGGTCGGCCCCGAGTTGCGCCAGCAGTCGGAGGACCGCTAGGGTCTCGCCCTTGGGCCGGGGCCGACTGGGTTCTCGGGACGTGGCTGGCGCGGGCACGTTCAGCCCGACTTCGCGACCGGGGCCTGGGAGGAGTAGAGGGTCACGACGTTCGAGCCGCGGAGCACGACCCGGCCGAGATGCCGGCTGACGTCGGCGGTCGTCTCGTCCGCGTCTTCGAGGACGAGATTCATGTGCTCGTCCACGCCGAGCAGCTTGCCCGAGAGCTGGCGCGCGTCCTTGAGCAGGAGCGTGACCCGCTGCGACAGGAGACGCTCGACCAGATGCGCCGGGGAGTCCACCATCGGCCGGACGACGAACCCCCGCCCTTTAGCGTTTGGCGCTCGCGGTTCCCCCCTCGAGGCTAAGCCCCCGCCCGCGTACTCGTTCCCGTGCCGACGGAACCCGTCATCGAGAAAGGGCTCGACCGTGTCGTCGTCGACCGATCGTCGATCTCCTGGGTCGGTGGCGAGACCGGGGAGCTCGTCTACCGCGGGTTCAGCATCCCCGAGCTCGTGCCGGGGGTCCCGTACGAATCGGTCGTCCACCTGCTGTTGCGGGGGGAACCTCCCGCCAGCGACCCGTCGCCGGAAGTGACCCAGGCGTTGCGGGAGCACCGGTCCCCCCCGGCGGGGGCCGAGGAGGTCGTGGACGCCTTGTCGCCCCGGCTGCCCCCGCTGGAGGCCCTGCGGACCATTCTGTCGGCCTTGGGGGACGGGACGTACGGGTACCCTCCGACGCTCGCCGACGGGTATCGGCTCATCGCCCAGACCCCCGTCCTGCTTGCCCGATTCGTTCGGCGAGCGAACGGGCACGCCCCGGTGGCCCCGTCCGCGAGCCTTTCCCACGCCGAGAACTATCTGACGATGATCACCGGCCGCCGGCCCGAGCCCGAGGTCGCCCGGGCGCTGGAGTCGTACCTGGTCCTGTTGGCCGACCATGGGATGAACGCCTCGACGTTCGCCCTTCGGGTCGCCATCTCCACCCAGTCCGACCTCGCGAGCGCCGCGACCGCGGGTCTCGCGACCCTCAAGGGGCCCCTCCACGGCGGCGCCCCGAGCAAGGTCTCCGACATGCTGGACGCGATCGGGAGCCCCGACCGGGCGGACGCGTGGATCGCGGAGCGACTGGCCCGGAAGGAAGTGCTCTTCGGCTTCGGGCACCGGGCGTACAAGACGGAGGACCCCCGGAATCTCCTGCTTCATGCCCTGGCGCGGAAGGTGGCCCGGCCCGACCGGCTCCAGCTGGCGGAGGCGGTGGAAGCCCGGGGCCTGGCCGCCCTGCGGGCCGCCAAGCCCACCGCCCGCCTGTACACGAACGTCGAGTTCTACGGGGCGGTGGTCCTCGAGGCCGTGGGCCTCCCGCGAGAGCTGTTCACCCCGACGTTCGCCGTCGCGCGAACCGCGGGCTGGTCGGCGCACGCCCTCGAACAGGCCGCCGACAACCGGTTGATCCGTCCCGAGATGGCCTACGTCGGACCGGCGAAAGGCCGACGTTGGCCCCGCCCGCTGCCCGGGCGGTAGGTCCGCCGGCCCCCTAGGCCCCGGATTCCTTGCTGCCCTCGTCGACGACCTTGTAATCGGCGTCGACCGGACCGTCGGCCGGGTTCGTGTTGCCGCTCGGCGGGGCCGTGGGCTCCTCGGCGGTCGGGGTGCTCCCTTCCGGGGGCGGGGTGCCGGCTCCCGCCGAGGCCGCGGCCTGCTGGTACAGCTTCTGGGAGATGGCGTGGAGGGCGCGGGTCAGTTCGTCCGTCTGGCTCCGGACCTGGGACGTCGTCGCGTCCTTCAACTCGAGGGTCGACCGCAGTGCCGCCACTTTCGCTTTGACGTCCGCGGCGTCCGCTTCGGCGATCTTGTCCTTGGCGTCGGAGAGCACTCGCTCCGCCTCGTACGCAAGGGACTCGGCCTGGTTCTTCGCCGTGATCAGGTCGGCGCGCTCCCGGTCGGAAGCGGCGAACTCCTCGGCCTGCCGGACCATCTTCTGGACGTCGTCCTTGGAGAGCTTGTTCGCGGCCGTGATGGTGATCCCCTGCTTCCGTCCGCTCGCGAGGTCCTTCGCGGAGACGCTCAGGATGCCGTTCGCGTCGATGTCGAACCCGACCTCGATCTGGGGCGTTCCCCGTGGGGCCGGCGGGATCCCCGTGAGCATGAAACTCCCGAGCGCCACGTTGTCGGCCGCGAGGGGCCGCTCCCCCTGGAAGACCTTGATCTCGACGGAGGACTGATTGTCCGCGGCCGTCGTGAAGATCTGGCTCTTCCGGGTCGGGATGGTCGTGTTCCGTTCGATGAGCTTGGTCGCGACGCCCCCCATCGTCTCCACGCCGAGGGAGAGCGGGGTCACGTCGAGCAGCAGGACGTCCTT
>JASHXS010000098.1 GCA_030043405.1 Thermoplasmata archaeon
CCGCCGGCGGTCGGAGCCACGGCGGTCGCGCCGACGACCCCGCCCACGGCGCCGACCAGGGTGACGAGAGCGACGATCGCCGCGAGGGCGACCGAGCGACGACGGCCCAAGGCCGGAGCGGTCACGGGCTTTCCCCCCGTCCGGCGGCCGACGAGCGGCCGGACGACCCCGCGGGGGCCCCCTTCGTCGAACGGGGAGCGGTCGCGAGGCGGGCGTAGACCAATCCGACCACGAGGCCCGCGATCAGGGCGACCGCGCCGATCCCGATCCACGTCTCGGGACTCGACCAGACGCTCGAAGCGACGGCGCCGGACGAGACGGACCGGAAGTCGGCCGTTTCGTTGAGCGGTCCGAGGACGAGGAGCGACGCCGTCGTGTTCGAGCCCGTGTAGCCCCCGCTGCCGTTCCCCGACCAGCCCGAGAACGCGTAGCCGACGCTCGGCGACGCGACGAGGTAAAGGACGGAGCCGGATTGGTAGTACCCGTCACCGGGGCTGACCGTTCCGCCCGTCGAGGCCGACACGCTCACCCAGTAGTACTCCTCGAACCCGATGTTGAGGGTCCGGTTGCCGGAGACGGTGTACGCGGCCGGATCGGTCGAGGTCGGGCGGTACTGGATCATCCCGCCCGGCGAGGTCACGGAGTTGATCGAGATCGCGTAGGTGCCGGCCAGGAGCCCGGGCACGGTGAGAGTCGTCGTGTCGGACGAGTAGCCCACCCCGCCGACGTCGAGGGACCAGACAGTGCCCGCGGCGAGGCCGGTGGTGACGTTGAACGACAGGGAATATCGGGCCGGCGCGACCGCGACCTGCTGCGCGAACGTTGCGACCTCGGTGACGGGCCCCACGACGCCGATCGTGACGCTCGCGTTCACGCCGGTGTACGAGCCACTGCCGGTCCCGATCCATCCGACGAAGTTGTAACCGGGGTCCGGGCTCGCCTGCAGCGAGACGGCCCCGCCGGTCGGGATCCACGCCGACGACCCGGTCGGGGCGCCCGCGTAGGTCCCCTCGACCACGCCGCCCTGCAGCGCATCGAGCTGGACCAGCGACTGCGAGGTGAACGCGATGGGTACCGCCGGGGTGAACGTCCCGTTCGTCCCGACCACGAGCGGGTAGCCGGTCGCGACGTAGCGCGTCAGGTTGGTCGCGTTCAGGTACACGTCCGGCACGGAGAGGTCGTAGACTCCGACCCCGGTCGTCGGAGACCACGAGTACAAATTGCCGACCGTGATCGCCGAGGTGTTCGCGGACCGTCCCGCTCCACCGAGCTCGACCGACCACCAGGTCCCGTCCGGAAGACCGGACGCGAGCAAGGTCAGGTTGAACCGGGCGCCCGGCATGGGGATGAAGGCCGCGCTCTCGACGATCGGCGCGTCGACGGTGGCGCTCGGGCCGGTGGCGTTCCCCGAGTACGACCCGGTACCCGTACCGCTCCAACCCAGGAAGGAGTATCCGCCCGACGCTACGGACGATAACGAGACCGGGGCGCCGGTCGCGACCCAGGCCGTCGCCTGGCTCTGGAGCGAGCCACCGTTGATGGCGACCAGGCCGCCCGGCGAGGCGATCGCGCGGACGAGATATGCCGGGGAGAAGCCGACGGTGTACGTTCTGCCGGTGGAGACGGAGATCGACGTGGCGTCGGAGGTCGGGACGTACCCGGCCGTGCCGCTGGAGGAGGTCGATGTTCCGACCGAGAACGGGAAGGTCCCCGATCGAGTGGTCACGTTGATCCAGGGCGTGGTCGACGCATACGTCGTACCGTTGAGCTCGAGACTCCAGTACGTGCCGGTCGAGAGCGCGGGCGCGTGGAACGTCACTGTGCCCGCGGGCGCGCCGACGTCGACGAGCGCCGGGAACGTGAGATTGATCGCCGTATCGAGCGGGCTCAGGAACGGGTTCGGACCGTTCACCGTGCCGAAGTAGTCCCATCCGGGCGTCGCGGAGGTCGCCTGGATCGAGCTGACGTCGTAGGCGCCGGGTGCGACATCGTCGATCGACACGGACTGCGTCGCGCTCGAGGAGTAGGGCACGCCGTTCAAGGAGAACGAGTACACCGACGTCGACGGGAGCCCCGAGGCCGACACCGAGAGGTTGGCGTTGAGGTCCGACGGGCCGGTCGCCTGCCAGACCGTCTCGTTGATCGGCCCGTTCATCGAGATGTCCGCGTAGGCGTAACATTCGAACGAGTAGAAGCAGTCGCCCTGCGAGTCGCCGGTGTATGATCCAGCGCCCTGACCGACCCAGTAGGCCGGCGTGAGGCCGAACTCGATCCATTCGTCGATCGTGACCTGCACCGTCGAACCGAGCGGGAAGTACCACGGGCTCGGCCAGTCGCAGAAGAGCTCCTCGGCGCACGTGTCGTAGTAGTATCCGATCGAGGAGTCGTAGTAGTTGTAGTTGTCCTCCGTGTATGTGCACGTCGGATTGCAAGTGAACTCGTCGTAGAGCTCGTCGTCGGAGTACGCGTAATCGAAGGGATTCGGCGAGTTGTACATGTCCGTGTAGATGTAGACGTACTGGTACGGGTCGATGCTCCACGCCGGCCCGGAGAGCGGGTTCGGATAGAACGAGATCTCGAGGCCGACCCAGATGTCAAAGGCGTAGGTCGTGGTCGAGTTGAAGTAGAAGCTCGATTCGGTCGCGTTGAAGTACGACGATGAGATCTCCCAGTACCCCACTTGATAGTAAGCGCCGAAGATCATCGGCTCACCCGCGGGGATGTTCACGAACTCGATCTCTGGGACCGGGAGCACGTAGCTGGCCCCGTCGATCGCGAACGTCCAGTTGACGCCGGTCGGGATCCCGGTCTGCTCGAACGTCTCGACGAGCGCGTTCGGATCGGTCGGCAGGACGAGGCTGCCGACGACGATCTGCGACGGGTTCGACGAGTTGACGTAGTAGTAGGTCGGTCCCCGTGAGATCGTCGAGTACTGGCTCTCGGGCAGCGCGAACGCGATGAGCGGCTCTCCCGAGGCGTTGATCGCCACGGACGAAGAGTACCCCGAGAACGAACCGCGCGTCGCGTTGACCGAGCCCCCCGACGCGAACGATTGGACAGCGGTCGCCGTGGGACCCGACCACCCGCTCGCGTTCCCCACGGGAAGGGTCCGAACGAAGTCGCTGAGCGAGTTCGCGAACCCGTAGATCCCGGGAGTCTCGTTGGCCTCCAGGTAGGTCATGTAGACGGTCGTGGGCGATACCGCGA
>JASHXS010000099.1 GCA_030043405.1 Thermoplasmata archaeon
GCCCTGATCGGTCCGGAAGGGCGGCCGATCGCGGTGGAGTGGTACGAGCATGCGATCCAGCGTCTGTCCACGACGGGCGATTGGGTGGAGCTGTCGCGGGCGTACCACAATCTCGCCGTCGCCGTCGGGGAGAGCCACCCGCAGGACGGTCTCGAGTACCTGGCCCGCGCCCGGGAAGCGGCCGAGCGGTCGCACGACGCGCGCTCCGTGGGATGGTCCTTGCTCTCCGGTGTGGAGATGCGGCTCTCCCTCGGCCAGCTCGAGGAGGCGGGACGCGACACGGAGCAGGCGGCGCGGACATTCGCCCACCTCGGGGACAACCTGGGCCTCGAACAGGTGGACCTGAACCGGGGCGAGATCGCCGAGCGCCGGGGTCAGTGGGAGGACGCGGAGCGCGCGTACACCGCGGCCATCGAGCAATGTCGCAAGTTCGGGCTCGAGGCGGACGAGGCCGAGGTCCAGTTCCGACTGGCGCGACTGCTCTCGAAGACGCGGGAGTGGGAGCGGGCGCGCGAGGCGTTCGAGACGGCCGACCGCCTCGGCCTGGTGAAGGTCCGACCGAACCTCGCCCCGGCCTTCGAACAGCTGCGGCACACCATCGCCGCCGGCGACCGGGCGGCCCAGACGCCGCTCGCCCCCGAGGGGGCCACGTCCGACCATCCACCGTTATAAGGGGACGGGCGGCTCTTTCTTCTTCCATGGTCACGGCGGCGTCCGAGTGGTCGTCGTCGCGGGCCCCGGTCGTCGGGCGGGAGGACGTCCTCGCGGAACTCTCCCGCGTTCTCGCGGGGGCCCAGGGTGGGACCGGTCAGGCACTTCTCCTGCGCGGACCGGCCGGTATCGGGAAGAGCCACCTCCTCCGCGCGACCGTGGAGCGGGCCCGCGCGATGGGCTTCCATGTGCTCGAAGGTCGGGCGCTCCCCGAGGACCTGCCCCCGCCGTTCACGCTGGTCCGGAACCTGCTCGAGTCGGCGGACCGGGGCGACGGCGCCCCGGCCGCGGACGAGGGGGAGAAGGACGCGTTGATCCCGATCTACCTCCTCCCGTTCCTCGGTAGCGAGTCCTCCAACGTGACCCCGGCGCCGACGCCCGCTCGCGCCGGGGTCTCGTCGACGGAGGAGATGATCCTTCGACTGGGCCCGCCGGACGCCGGTGGGGCCGGTCAGGGGCATCAGGAGCTCGCGATCCGGGTGGCCGATTTCCTGCGGGAAGCGACCCGCTCCGCGCCCCTCCTCATCGCGATCGACGACCTGCAGTTCGCGGATCCGTCGTCGCTGGAAGCGCTGCAGCAGCTCACGTCGGACCTCGCGAAAGTGCCGCTGGCCCTCGTGGCGACGCTCAGCGACCCCCTGCCCAGCCCGGAGCGCCCGCGACACCTGCTCACCGAGCTCACGGGCGCCTCGACCTTCCGGTCGGTCGCGCTACGTCCGTTCAACCCGCCGGAGGTGAAGCAGTTCGTCGTGTGGATCCAGGGGGGCCGGGCCGTGCCGGAGCAGGACGTGCTCCGTTGGCACGCCCAGACGGAAGGGAACCCGCTGTTCCTCGAGCAGGTCGTCCGGATGACGATGGGGTACGGGGTCTCGGAGGAAGAGCGGGCCCCGGGGGGGCGCGACGTCGCGGAGGTGCTGCGGCACCGGATCGTCGCCCTCCGCGACCCGGAGCGACGTCTGTTGACGTACGCCGTCGTGCTCGGGAAGGAGTTCGCCTTCGCCGACCTCCTGGCGGTGGCCGGGGTGCCCGAGGAGGAGGGGACCGAGAGTCTCGACCGCCTGGTGCGCGAGGGGCTGATCCGCGAGCGAGGCGGGGAGGTCTACGAGTTCGTGAGCGAGGCGGTCCGGAACGAATTGTACACCGAGCTGACGGAGACCCGACGACGGATCCTCCACCAGAAGGCGGGACGCGCCTTGGAACTCCGGGGCGCCGGCGACTCCGAGCTGGCCCGGCACTACTACCTGGGCCGGGAGGACGAGAAGGCGGTCGAGTACAACACGCGGGCCGCCCAGGCGGCCGCGCGGGCGTTCGACTACGACACGGCCGCGTCCCACCTGTCCCGCGCCCTCGAAGCCGAACGTCGGCGTCCGGATCGGACGGTCGAGACCGAACTCCAGCTCCACATCGACCTTGGACGGCTGCTGGACGAGCTCGGGAACCTGCGACGTTCCGACTCCCTGCTCACGGAGGCCGTTCAGCTCGCGCGCGACCACCCGGGCCACGAGCTCGCCCTCGGCCGCGCCCTGCTGGCCCACGCGCAGACCCGGGCTGACCTCAGCGAGTACGCCAGCAGCTCTGGGCTGGCGGTCGAAGCCGTCGGCATCCTCGCGATCGTCGGCTCGGCCCGGGACCTGATGGCCGCCCACCGGGTGCTGGGGACCGTCAACTGGCGACTCGGCCGTCTGGACGAGGCCGAGGCCCACCAGCGCGAGGCACTCGACATCGCCCGACGGGAAGGCACGCCCTCGGAGGTCGGTCACACGCTCATCGACCTCGCCAACTCCATGATGGGGGGCGGACAGGAGCTGCTCGCGCCCGCCCTCGAACTGTACGGACAGGCGGCCGACCTGTTCGGCGCCCAGGAGGACCACGCGGCGCGGGCGCGGGTGCTGATGAACCGGGCCGTCCTCTACTATTCCGCGGGTCACGAAGCCGACGCCCGGAAGGACCTCGCGGTGGCCATCGAGTCCGCCGAGCGTTCGCGCTCGCCGATCTGGATCGGGTACTGTTACCTGAACCTGGCCCAGATCGAGGCCGAAGCCGGCGACGTGACGGCCGCGCGACACGCCCTGGACCGGGCGGTCGAGGCCGTCGGGTCCCTGGGGGACCGCCTGGCGTGGCAACAGCTCGCCATGACCCGGGGCATGGTGGCGGAGGCGGAGCACGCCTTCGAGGACGCGGACCTCCACTACACGCAGGCCCTCGTACAGGCCCGGAGCCTCGGCATGGGGGCCGAGGAAACCGAGGTGCTGGCCCGGATGGCGCACGCGGCCCACCTCCGGGGGGACGACACGACGGCTCGGACGCTGCTCGCGGACGCCCGGAGCCGGGGCATCCTCGACCACCGGCCCGACCTGGCCGAGCGGGTCCACGCGCTCGAAGCGGAGCTCGGCCCACCGCCGGACCCCCAGCGTTAAGCGGCTCGGTCCGGTCGACGCACCCATGCCCAGCGGCCCGACGGGAAACGGTCGGACTGCGGCGGACGGATCGCCGTACCCCGACCGCCGGCAACCCTCGTTCGAACAGGATGTCCGGCGGATGTTCGGGCACATCGCGGAGCGGTACGACTGGTTCGACCATGTCGCGTCCCTCGGCAATGACTTTCTCTGGCGCCCCCGCGCCCTCGGGCAACTCGACCGGTTCCGTACCTCGGGCCCGATCCGCCGCGTCCTCG
>JASHXS010000009.1 GCA_030043405.1 Thermoplasmata archaeon
CGCGGCGACCACCGTCGCGCGCGCGGAGCCGCCGGCGCCGAGGACCGCCAGTCGGGTCCCGTCCCAGCGTTGGCGGTCGCGCAGTTCCTTCAACCGACGCGCCGCCCCCGCCACGTCCGTATTGTCGGCGACGATCGAGGCGGGCTCGAAGGTGAGACAGTTGGCCGCTCGACAGTCGCGCGCAGACCGGCTCGCTCGTTCGGCGAGAGCCAGGGCCTCCTCCTTCCACGGGTGGGTCACGTTCACGCCCCGGAACCCGAGCCGGGGGAGGGCAGCGACCGAAGCTCGCAGTTCCTCGGCCGAGACGACGTCGAGCGGCAGGTACAGACCGGTCCTCGAGGAGGCGAGCATCCAATGGGAGAAGATGCGCGGACTGAGCGAGTGGCGGATCGGGTGCCCGATGACGCCGAAGAGCGGGGCGTCGAGGGGTCCCTCGAAGAAGCGACGCAGCCGGTCCACCGGCAGTTGGCTTGGTTCGACCGGCCCGTCCTCGCGCCCGCTCTCGGGGAGTGACGCGAACACCCAGGGGAGGCCCAGTCGTCGGGCCAAGGCCCGCATCACTCCGCCGGACGCGCCCGTGGTCAGGAATGTGGCGGTCTCCGGGAGCGGCCGGTGCTCCAGATCGGGCACCAACTCGGTGAGGGCGACGCCGACCGGGAAGGGGGCAACGACCTTGTCGGCTACTCCCGTCGCGCCCGGAACCCGCGCCGCTTCCAGGGCCCGGGCGGCCTCGGTCCCCGCTGGGAGGTGGCACGAGCGGATGACTCCCGGAAGCCTCGCGGTGGACGCTCGAATGGGCGTCGCGTCCCGATCCCGCTCCACGTCGAGGGACGCGAAGGGCAGGCGTCCGAGCGTCTCGAGGATGGGGCCCCGTACCTCGGGGTCGTCCGGCCCTTCGCCCCCCTCGGCTCGGGAACGGAAGGTTGCGAGCAAGGGGATCGGGGCCGGGAACAGCTGGGCGGCCGCGCGCAGTTCGTTCGCCGGCCACCGGTCGAACCGGACCTCCGCGAGGTCGGCCCCGGCGGCGTGCGCCTCGACGGCCTGACGTCGTGCGTCGAGTACCGACCGCGCCGGCAGGGTGACGATCAAGGTCGGGAGGGGGCGCGTCATCGTTCCTCGATCGCCTCTTCGACGGCCTGCCCCAGATGCCGGGCGGCCGGCAGTCGGACCCCCCGGGCCCGCGGCCCCGCGGCCAGGGCGGTCGTCGGTACGGGGCCGTTCTCGGTCGTGAGCCGGACCGACTCGGCCTCCTGGAGGAAGATCGTCCGCGGTACGCCGGCGTCGTCCGCGGTGACGAGGATCAAGGGTCGACGCTCGACCTTGATTCGCCCGACGCGGGCGGCCCGCGAACTTCCAGCGGGGTCCGCGATGAGGACCGCGTCGCCAGGGGCGAGCTCGACGAGATAGCGGGTCGACCCGTCGGCCATCAACACGTAGGAGTGGGCCGCGCCCGCGTTGACTCGGAAGGGGCGAGGGCGGCTGAACTGCGAGCCGGCGGCTTCGCTGGCGACGTGAAAGAGGAAGGCGGCGGCGCTCCCGACAAGCAGCCCTTCTTCGGCCCGAAGGATCGACGTAGTGTCGACGATGACCCGGTCACCGAGGCCGGCCGGTCCCACCGTCTGGATCGGGGCCGTCGACCACTCGAGCCGGGACGGCAGGGAGCCGTCGACGACCCCTTCGAGCTGGTCCACCTGCTCCGGGCGATCGACCTCGACGATGACGAGGTCGGCCCCGTGCTCCAGGGCGCCGAGGGCTGCCGGCACCTCCCCGGGATGGCGGGCGAGCACCCAGAGGAAGAACCGCCGGCCCCGCGCCGCGATCGCGTTTTCGAGCGGGATCACCCGGTCGCCCGTCCACTCGAGGAGCAGGGTGCCACCGGGCGGGGTCGACTCGACCGCGCTCCGGAGGGCTGGCTCGGAGCCCACCCTCGTGGGGACCAACCCGGCCCCCTCGGCGCGCTCGTAGAGGCGGCCGTCCCGTTCCCAGACCACGCGGACGTCCCCGACGCTCGACGGGGCGACCGACTCCGGTAGCACGAACCGGGAAAAGCCTCGGCGACGGGCCCGATCGACGATCGCGATGAGGGCCCCGGGCTCGCTGGCCCGAGGACGAATGGCCACCCGCTCCCGCGTCACCGACCGGCCCTCGATTACGGACTCCCGTGCAGCCGGGCGGCGATCTGTCGGGCGAGTGGCCCGACTGGGCGACGCTGGAACAGGTTCCGGCCGATGCAGATGCCGCCGCCGCCGGCGGTCACCGACTCCTCCACGAGGCGCAGGAACGCGGCTTCGGGCTCGATCCGGACGCCGCCCCCGATGAGCACCGGGACGGGAGTGGTCTCGCAGAGCCGTCGGAACTCGTCCAACGACCCGGGGTAGCTGGTCTTGACGATGTCCGCTCCCAGGTCCGCGGCCGCCCGGGCCGCGTGACGAAGCTCCTCGGCCGTGCCGCCGCCGTCCTTCTTGACGTACGCCATGCAGAGCAGCGGGAGCCCGAGCTGGCGGCACTCGTCTGCGGCCGTGCCGAGGTCGGTGAGCATGTCGGGCTCCTCGGGGACCCCGAAATTCACCTGCATCGACAGGAGGTCCGCGCCGAGGCTTACCGCCTCGGAGGCGGTCGCGACGAGGACCTTCCGATTCGCGGTCGGCCCGAGACTGGTGGACGCCGAGACGTGGATCCCGAGCAACGTGGGCGGGGCCAGGATCGGCGCGACCTCGCGAGCCGCCCCCTTGGTGACGATCAGCAGGTCGACCCCGGACGACTGGAGTTCGACCGCCAGCGGGGCCAACCGCTCAAGCCCGTCGATGGGCCCCATCGTGACCGCATGGTCGAGAGGGACCGAGAACAGCCGATGGGCCGGGTTCGGGAACAGGCGGCGCAGGCGGATCGATTTTCCGTACATGGTTTTCCCTCCTTGTTCAACATGGAGGGAGACGCGGGAGAGCCGGTACCCGCCGAGAGGCGGGTCCCACCGGGCGGGCGCCCTCCCGGCGCCTCCCGTTCACCAGAGCCAGGCGCCGACGGCCGGGCGGCCCCCGAGGCGACCCAAGGAGCACGGGCGCCGGTCCGTCATCGGCGATTCCAACCTCCGAGTCCTATTTATTCTTGTGCGGGGCGCCGCCGTTCGCCGCCGCGAGCACGCCGTCCACGAGAAGGGCGTGGATGCTGAAGCCGCGGAGCATCTGGTCCCACATCTGCCGTCGGACGTCGGCGGAGTTCGCGAACCCCGCGACGATCTGTCCGATCCACTCGCTGTGTTCGACGTCGGCCGTCACGTGCAGCTTGTAGTATTCCAGGTGGGCGTCGTCGACCTGGTAGTGCTTCTGGAACGACGGAAGCAGGCGGGCGCAGAGGTCCACGTTCGGCGGCTCCGAGGAGCCGGCGGCGGACACGTAGAACGGGTTGATCCGGTTCGTGTAGAGGAAGTCGTCGATGGCGACCATCGTGCTGGGCAGCAGCGGGGCGCCCTGCACCTCCGCCCGAGAAACTCCCAGGCCTTCGCAGAACCGGAGCCAGAGCTCCGGGTGGCCCGGCTCCTTTCCCTTCGGGTCCCCCGCCTCCTCGACGAGCTGGTCGAGGATCATCCGCCGGTAGCGGTCGTTCGCCGGTTCCCACGAGCAGTTGGCGAACCGCTCGGCCATCGCGATGGGCACGGAGGCCAGCCACGGGTAGAACTGCTTGACCCACGCCTGCACGAGGGGGCGAGGGGCGTCGCCGCGCTCGACCGACGCGAAGAAGGGGTGCGTGGCGAACGGATGGTTCGCCATCTTGTAGCGGGTCAGCTCGTCGCGGAACTTCTCGCCCTCGAAGCGGACCCACGGAGGCTCGGACATCGGCTCGTAGACCGGGGGTCTGTATTTGGTGGGGGAGGTTCCGCGCTGAACCCCCCGGGTTATTGACACCGAACGGGCTCGTTGAGCGTGTCCACTCCTTCCCGGGGCGACCGCCTGGTCCCGGCCTTCGGGCCCCTCGCCGGCCTGCGCGTGCTCGAGTCAGCGCGCTACGTCGCCGGGCCGTGGGCGGCCACGTACCTGGGGGAGTTCGGCGCGCGGGTGATCCATGTCGAGGGGCCGCCCTTCGCGCC
>JASHXS010000100.1 GCA_030043405.1 Thermoplasmata archaeon
GGAGCCAGAAGCCCAGCGACGTCGTCGGGGTGGTGGTGGACGTGTTCGTCACGGAGGACGCGTAGACCGTCGCGAGGGCGGGCTCGTCGATCGGGACGTTCACGACCTTGACGGTCCACGACTTCCCCGCGGCGAGGCCGCTCTCGGCGAAGGTCACCTGGGCCAAGCCACTGCCGGGCCGGCAGAGGGCACAGAGGCCGGGGAGGGTCGCGAGCGGAGCACTGTCCCCGCCCTTCCCGATGCCGGCGCTACCGGAGGGACTTGACGCCCGGCCGACATACGGTAGGACCCCGTACGGGTTCGGGAGCGCCCCGTAGTCACGGTAGTAGTTCCCGCCCTGCACGGAGCCACCGAGGATGCTGCCCGTCAGCGAGACTCCGTTCACGCTCACGGAGTTCGAGGCCGGCTGGTAGCCGCCCGTCGCGTTGTAGAAGTTCTGCAGGGTCGTCGAGGTCGACGTCAGCGTTCGGTTCGTGTAGAACGCATTGTTGTAGACGTGATCGCCGCCCTCGGATAGGACGAGCCCGGTGGACGGAGTCGACATCCCGCCGTAGGTGAAGCTCGGGCTCTCTTCGCCCGCGCCCGGGAGGGTGAACGGGGTGAACGTGTTCCCCCAGACGTAGTTGTCGGCCGTGCTCACCGAACCGAGCATCTCGAGGCCCTCGCTCGAGACGTTGAAGTGATTCCCGGCGAAGAGGGCGTTCGAGCAGGTGTTGCAGTACGCCGCGAAGTTGTGGCCGACCTCGATGTCCGACGACCAGAGCCCGATATCCGCACCGTTCTCGACCACGAAGTTGGTCGTGTGGTAGTAGTACATCGGGAGCTGGTTGTAGTCCAGCGTCCCTCCGTACGCCGCGGCCAACGTGTCCGTCTGGAAGTACCACCAGCTCGGCTCCGTGATCTCCAGGGACGGCGCGGGATTGAGGGTGAAGTAGGCGGTGGTCGCGTTGATCCAGATCCCCGTGAAGACGATGAAGAGATAGTCGTTCAAGATCCCGAACACCGGGGCCAGCGACCCCGTCTGGGTGCTGACCAGGACGTACGGGCTCCCGAGGGTACCCGCTCCAGAGACCGACAGGTTGGCGAGGTCGGAATTGCTGTACGCCCACAGCGGCGTGTAGACGGTGGGGCTGGACTGCTTGGTGAGGGTCAGCGTCAACGCTTGGTTGGAGAAGAGCGAGACATTGACCGAGACCTCGTTGTAGCCGCTCAGCAGGACCTCGACGGTGTAGTTCCCCGCGGCGAGCCAGAGGTTCTTCCCGAGCAGACCTTTGCCCGTGAACCAGCCGAAGGTCGGCGCGACCTGGAACGACGCCTGGTTGGTGACGCCCGTTCCCTGGGCCACGGCGATGAAGGCGTTCCCGGGCGAGACGCCCGAGTAATTCAACGCGTACGTGCCTTCCGAGGTGGACCCGATCGTGGGGGCCCCATCCGTGCCGCCCGTGACGTTCCACAGTCCCGTGAGCAGCGAGGGGCCCGTCCGCTCGTAGGCCACCGGTTGACCGTTCACGTTCGCCCAGGAGACCGAGGCCCCCTGCCCGGTCTCACCGGTCTCGCTGCCGAAGTTGTAGGCGGAGGGCGGGGCCTGGTACTTGTGCGTGTTCGGATTCAGGGTGTAGAGACCGACCGTCGCGTTCGAATACACGACGTTGGCGTTCGCGCCATCGCTCTGGCCGATCCCCACGTCCATTTCCATATCGGACGGGAGGCCGAGCGGGGTGTACTGGTACCCGTTCGCCTGGATCTCCGCCGAGCCCGGTGCCACGGCGACGCCGGAGTTGAAGTACACGTTGTCGTACATGCCACAGACCTCCCCCGTCGGTTCCGTGGTGGGGCAGACGACCTGGCCCTGCCCGTTGAGGACGGTGTAGTTGAAGTAGACCTCGTTGACCATCGGCGAGCCGTCGTAGCTCCCGACCGTCGTGTTGAGGTAGAGGTCGAGCGTGAACGGGTAGGCGATGGTGATCCGGGGGCCGGACTCCTCGTACACCTCGCTCTCGACCACGCGGCCCAAGCCGTGCAGGATGGAGTTCGACGGGAAGATCCCGCTCGGGCTGGAGAAGTTCCAGATGTTGTTCTCGAAGCTCAGCGTGTTGGTCGAGGTGGTGTAGGTGATGACGTTCTGCAGCCAGTAGTCGTAGCCCCGGTCCCCGAGGATCGTGGTGTCGTTCAGTACGGTGTTGAGCTGGTCGCCGTACGCCTGAAGGGTACCAAAGTACGGCGACAGGGCCTGCAAGCCCTGCGGGTCCGAGGTGGAAAAGGTTCCCAGAAGGCTCGTCGTGTTCAGAATGTAGGGCACGGTCGTCCCCGAGGTGTTCTCGAGGCCGAACGTGGAGATGCCGAGCGGCGCGGCCGCGTAGTCGTACAGGGGGACGATGTGGTTCGCCGTCACCGTCGTCGGACCGGGTGCCGCATTGAGGGTCGGGGGGAGGAACAGTGAGAGGTTCACGCCGCTGTTGATGAAGGCCTGGCGAGCGTTGTTGACGAGGGCGGCTCGGGACTGGTCGACCGTGAGGCCGGGGGTCGGTGGGGCATTCGAAGCTGTCGCGGGGGTTCCGGCGGCGACGGCGCTGACGCCTCCCGAACTACTGACGGTGAATGAGGGGGTCGTGGGGGTAGCGGCTGCCCCGTTCGACTGGGTAATCGATACGAGTGCCGAACCCACCATGATCACCACAACTGCCACCACGACCAAACTCAGCGCCCAAGACCGCCCCATGCGGGCGGGGAAGGCGTTCGACTAGATATTCCTAGGCAAGAAATTGCGAGTTCGTGCGGCCCGGACGGTCCGCTCGGGACGCTGACGACGGCGGCGCGACACCCCACGCCCGGCCTCTCCAAGGCGGGTCACGATCGGCTCGAGGAGTGCCGGGACCCCTCTTCGCTCGCGGGCGCGCCGGCGCCCCGGGTTCTCTGACGGGCCTTGCGCCGCTCCGTCTCCGATGTTTGGCAACCCTCGAGGCCTGCGACCGGCCTCGGGCGCGTCATCCTAAAGTAAGCGGAGACGGGGTCCGGGAGCGGAGGTGTCGACGGGCCGTGGCGGCGGAGGCGGTGAACCCGTTCGATACCGCGCGAGAGCAGATCGACATCGTTGCAGACCTTCTGGGACTGGACGGGGGGGTCCGCGAAGTGTTGCGGCACCCGAAGCGCGAGCTCACGGTGAGCTTCCCCGTGCGGATGGACGGCGGTGACCTCGAGGTGTTCACCGGCTTTCGAGTCGAATACAACATGGCCCGCGGGCCCTGCAAGGGAGGGATCCGGTTCCACCCGGGCGTCACGCTGGATGAAGTCCGGGCCCTGGCCGCCTGGATGACATGGAAATGCGCGGTCGTCAACATCCCGTACGGAGGGGCGAAGGGCGGCGTGGTCGTGGACCCCGCGCGGCTGTCGAGGGGCGAACTGGAACGCCTGACGCGCCGCTACGCGACCGAGATCTCGCCCATCATCGGGCCCGAGATGGACATCCCGGCGCCCGACGTCAACACGGACAGCCAGACGATGGCGTGGATCATCGACACCTACTCGATGCAGAAGGGATTCGCCGTGCCCGGGGTGGTCACCGGGAAACCCGTGAGCCTGGGTGGGAGCGAGGGCCGCGGGGATGCGACCGGGCGGGGCGTCGCCTGCGTGATCCGGGAAGGGGCCCGGGACGCCGGCGTGCGGGTCCGGGACGCGTCGGTGGCCATCCAAGGTTTCGGGAACGTCGGCGGCGCCACGGCCCGCATCCTCCACGATGAACAGCACGCCCGCATCGTGGCGATCTCCGACGTGCGCGGCGGCATCTACCGGAGGGAGGGCCTCGACCCTCACGCGGTCGAGGCGCACCGGAACGCGACCGGCTCCGTCGTGGGATTCCCGGGCACCACCCCCGTGTCCAACGACGCGCTGCTCGAACTGGCCGTCGACATCCTGGTCCCGGCCGCGCTGGAGAACCAGATCACCGCGCGGAACGCCGACCGGATCCAGGCGAAGATCATCGGGGAAGGGGCGAATGGCCCGACCCTGCCCGCCGCCGACCAGATCCTGTTCGAGAAGAAAGTGGTCGTCCTTCCGGACGTCCTCGCGAACGCCGGCGGGGTGACGGTCAGCTACTTCGAGTGGGCCCAGAATATCGAAGGGTACTACTGGTCGCTGGAGACCGTGAACGAGCGGCTCAACGAGGTGATGGTGCGCTCGTACTCGGCGATCCGGGACCTGGGCCGGGAACGGCAGGTTCACCTCCGTACCGCCGCCTACATCCTGGCGTTCGACCGGGTCGTCGAGGCGATGCGAGCCCGGGGCACGTACCCCTGAGCCTACGCCGGGCGAATCCTCTGTCCTAGTGCGACGCGGGAGCCGGCTCGCGCCGCATCGACTCCCGAAGGATGAGCGTCACCCCGACGATCACGACCAGGAACCCTCCCACCTCCCACAGCGTGACCGGTTCGGCGAGCAAACCGGACCCGATCCCCACCCCGGCCAGGGGGACCAGGTACGCCACGATGTTCGCCCGGACTGGCCCGACTCGGTGGTGGAGGAGGAAGTACACGAAGTAGCCGCCGACCGAGGAGAGCACCACCAGACCCAACAGCGAGTACACGACCGCGGGGACCCCGGGAAGTGCCTCGGGGACGGGAAGGACCGCGGCGGCCACCCAGAGGATTCCCCCGGCGACACCGAATTGCGCGCCGATCTGCCAGAGCCCCTGGCGTCCGACCCCGGCCCGGCGAAGCAACACCGTGCCGACGGCGGCGCTTACAAACGAACCCACGACGAAGAGGGGACCCGGCCATACCCCGACCGAGCTTCCGAAGAGCGCGGGTGCGACGAGCACCACACTCCCTGCGAACCCGATGCCCAATCCGAGCAGCGAGACCGGCCCCAGGCGTTCCGATGGCAGCAGCGAGTAGGCGACGACGACGGTCAGAATGGGCGCGGTGGCGGCGAGCACCGCGGCGTAGCCGCCGGTCGTGTATTGTTCACCCCAGTAGAGCAATCCGCCGTACAGGCCGATGATCAGCACCCC
>JASHXS010000101.1 GCA_030043405.1 Thermoplasmata archaeon
CCGAGATCGCAACCGTCGTTTGTTTGGTGGCGGTCTTGCTGGGCTGGCTCACCCTGTCTCGACGACCCAAGTCAGGTTGAGCGCGCGACGCCAGCCATCTGAACATCGACTCCACCCTCGCTAGGAGCGCGTTAGCCCTGGTCGCGACGGGTGACGAACTCGAGCTCCCGACATGTGTCCTAGCCCTCAAGCGGGCAGTAAAGTCCGTACGGAGGTGGCCCAGGCTACACGGCCAGAAGGTAGGCCACGACGAGAAGCACGGCGACCGCCGCGAGGATGGCGAAGATGAGTAGATCATTCCGCTCCGCCTTCGCCTCCAGCCCGGGTACCGAGTCCACCGATTCTGGCGTCTCGCGCGGCGGGACGACCAGCTCTGAATTGCCCGTGCCCGGCCCCAGCGGCCGCACGCCACCGACATTAGCTCCCGGGCTGAATTAGGTATCGGCGCCCCACACGCCTCCCCCGAGCGCATTACCGACAGGGCCGGCCCCAATGGAGCGGGCCAGCCCGCAGGGGCTGCGAGCCCGAGACTGTACACCCTCAACCTGGCCGATACAGCTCGATCTTGGCTCGGACCCGACGCACCATTTCTATCGTATCCCAGCTCAGCCCGTACCGGCGAAAATAGCGGTTCAGCGCCCGACCGCCGGACTCGAGGGCCCGGACCGCCTCCTCGAGTCGCACCCAGGCCGGGGTTCCCAGCCGGTCGACTCGAACCCCGGCCGCGAGGTCGATGAACCAAGGGAGGTTCTCGTACACGAGGATGTTGAAGGGGCTCAGGTCGGAGTGGACGACGCCCGCCTCTGCCAACCCTTCGATTCCCGACATCGTGGCCGACAGGAACGCCTCCGGGTCTTCGAGGCGGGCCTGTTGGAGCATGGGCGCCACCGCCTCGGGGCTCCCGAGGTACTGCATCGAGAACATGTTCTCGACCCGGCGGCCGGGCTCGGGGACGCGGGCCCCGCCCTGCCAGGTGTAGGACAGCAGATCGAACTCGACCAGGGCTCGCTGGCCCATCGATTCGAGCTTGATGGGTCGCCCACCGCGATGAGCGGTCCGGTACTGTCGGTAAACCTTGACCACGATCAGCCCACCACCGTCCCGGCAGAGGTAGACATCGGCTTCCTTGCCGGAGCCGAGGCGCTGGCCTACCTGCGTGGCGAGCCCGGCCCCTAGGATAGCATCCGCTACCTCCGAGTGCGTCGGCTCGGCAAAGCCGATCTGGCCGCTCCGCACCTTCCAGTGCACGCTCTTGTCCAGGTATCCCTCGTTGGGCATCGGTTGACCCGGCCCAGGTCGGACGACTCAGCAGGAAGAGGAACTGCGAGAGCCCGCGACCGCGAACTCAGACTTCAGTCGGTCCACGGTGAGCTGGCTTTCACATCCGTTGCCATTTCCCCGTGAACCTCCTGGCCCCTGGCCAGCCGGGCAACGTCCGTCGGCTATCTAAGCGTACACCCTGACTAGGACCCGGCCGGGGGACGCATTCGTTCTAGACGTTGGAAGTCAGTACTAGAGAGGTCAATCTCAGCCGCGGCGAGATTCTCTGCCAGATGCGCCTCGGAGAGTGTGCCGGGGATGGGCAAAATCCAAGGGGATCTCCTCAACAGCCAACGGAGGGCCAACTGATGGGGCGTGACCCCGTAGTCGACGGCGATCTCCCGGAGCGTCGGCGTTTGGTCCAACTTCCCGCGGGCCAAGGGAGTCCACGGGAGGAACGCGATCGAGTGCTCCTCGCAAAATCTCAGCACGGGTTCTTGCTCCCGCTCGGCGAGGTTGTAGCGATTCTGGACCGAAACGATCGGCGCGATCCGACGGGCCCTCTGGAGCTCGTCGACCGACACGTTCGACAGTCCGATCCGCCGGATCCGGCCGGCTTCTTGCAACTCCCGCAGCGCTCCCACGCTCGTCTCGATCGGGACGGCGGGATCCACCCGGTGCAGCTGGTAGAGTTCGAGCGCGTCCACGCGCAGCCGTTCGAGGCTGGCCGCGACCGCCTTTCGGAGATACTCCGGAGAGCCGTCTACACCCGCCCCGTCCGGAGTGCGATACATCCCCCCCTTCGTCGCAACGAGTACGGGCGCGGCGTTCCGCCCGAAGATTTCGCCCAGGGTGCTCTCGCTCGCGCTCGCCTGGTAGAAATCCGCCGTGTCAATGAAGTCGACACCCAGGTCGGCCGCGCGATGGAGCAGCTGCCGGGCCGCCGGTGTGTTCGTAACGCGATTCGTCCCCAGACCCATCCGGTGCACCGCTCGGTCCCCTAGCTGGATCGAGCCCGACCGTTCGGCGGTGGGTAGATTCGTCACGAGGTCCCCACGCGCGGTGAGGCCAGGCGACAGAAAGCCGATGCGGTGACGTCGGGCCGCAGGGCAACCCGCGCCCTTCCTCCACCCCGGCGGCAGCCCGACGCAGCCGCAGGAACCTCCCGAGAGACCGGGTCGGAGCGCTCGATGTATCCCGGTTGACGATCGGACCGTCTACGCGGACGGGTCCCCGGTGGTCGCTACTGGCCGGACCATCAGCGTGGTCCGTACGCCCAAGGAAAGGCCGAGGGGAGCGACGGCACCCTCCCAGTCGATCGCTGACTCGGGCACCGCGACGACAATCTTGGTCGCCCCGAGGGTTCGGTGCCACTCCATGACGGGGCCGACGAGGGCCTGGAGGCTGGCCGGAGAGACCGTCGCATCCGCCACGATCGGGAAGACGAAGCCGAGCCGGACCCTGGGCCCATAGATCCCTCGGACCACTCCGACTATTCTCGCACCGTCCGCAAGGCGCCACATCTTTCGCTGGCTCTTCTGGGGGCGGGCGATGAATTCGAGATGCGTCAGGCCCGAAACGCGGGCGGGGAGCGGGCCCCGGATCGCTTCGGGCAGGGCAGCGTTGGCCCAGTCCACGGTGGCCCGGTCCTTGAACGGGACTTCGGTGGCGACGACCCCGGAGGCGGGGCCCGAGGCCGGAGGAGGGCCCACGAACCAGTTGAATCGGGCGACATCCTGGTAGCCGATCCGGCGGTAAAGACGGATGGCGGCCGCGTTCTCGGACTCGACGTCCAGCGCCAGCCAACGCCTCCCCTGGGCCCCGGCCAACGACCGGGCGTACTCCATCAGGCCTGTGGCGACGCCCCGGCCCCGAGCGGCCGCGTCGGTCGCGACCCCACCGATATAGCCGGTTTTGGCGTAAGAAACGAGGACGGCGGTACCGATCACGGGTTGTCCCTCCGTGCCCACCAGGATCCGCATGTTGGCGATCCGGATCGCCTGAAGAAACCGGACCAGGGTCCAGACTGGGAGCTTGCGGAGCGAGGCCAACTCCCGGCTCACCGTTTGACCGGATCCGGTGACCTCTTCGAAACGGCCGAATGCCTGCCGGATCACGTGCTCGAACGACGGCAGGTCGGCCCTCCGGAGCTCTCGATATTGGACCTTCCCACCCGGGCCGATCACGTGGAACCCTTTCGTACCGCCTCGGGGAGCCGGGGCACCCTATTGGCTTTCGTGGGCCCCGGCGTCGTCCCTCACCCGGGGGTCTCCTGCCTCCGCGGCCCACCGGCGGCCTGGTGTGGCATCCCCCGACCGAGCCGGGGCCGGCTACTGGTTCCCCGGCATCACCATGAATTCGTTGCCGTCCGGATCCTTCAGTCGAGCGTACCAACCCCACGGTCGTCGGCTCGGCGGTCGGCCGAATCGGACCCCTCGGGCTTTCCAGGTTCGACAGGCGGCCAGGAATTCTCTCTCGCCTCCGGGCACCTTCAGAGTGATGCCCAAGAGGCCCGGTTCGATGGGGTCTCCGTCGCTGACCTCGGACCACTCGCACAGGTGGATCCTCGCCTTGGATCCCCGCCGGCCCACCGTCACCCAGTGGCCCATGTCCTGGAGAAGGTCCAACCCGACCTTCTGGGTGTACCAGTCCAGGGCACGCTGTCGGTTGGAGACTTCGATCGCGATGCTGGATAGATAGGCGCGGGGGAGCGCGGTTCGTCTCGACCGGGTTCGTCGGGTCGCCATGTCGCCCCCAGGGCGAGCGCGAGGTAAGTTTGCTCCCCACTCAGCGAGCAGTCCCGGTCCGCGGCTCGAAAGTTCAAGGTCTTGGCGCGATCGATCGGCAGCTCGGCGGTGGGCCGGCAACGGTGTTTTCCCCTCACCCGATCGTAACACCGCACCCGATCGGTTCGCCCGTCGTGCCCGCCAGGGCCCCGCGTGGCGCTGGGACCGGCCTCGCGGACGTCCTCCAGACAGTCGTGCTCTACTCTTGGGTCCGCATCACGCTCGGCGCCGCGGCCGGAGTCGCCCCGCCGGGCGGTTGCGGCGGCGCACCCGTCGGCGAGGATGGGGAGTGCGAAACGTCACGGATCGGGGCGCCCACGTCAGTGAGGATGACCAGCGAGTCCGGGAGTACGCTCAGGCGGGTGGGACCCCAGATTCCCCACTGGGCGGGGTAGGGAGCCGCAGACCCGCTCGGCCAGACCACCAGCGACCCATTGCCCGCGTCCGGGAAGGTGGACGAGAGGTTCACGGTAAACTCCGCGGTCGGACTGATGTTCACGAGGATCAGGTTCTTCATCAGGTGCGGTCCGGATCCGCCCACCGCCGCGAGCAGGCCCGGGGTGGTGGCTGCGACCCGGAGCTCGCCGGCATAGTGCCCGACCAGTTGGGCCCAGTCGAGGAAGAACGTGTAGGCGGCGGAGGGGGTGCCGTTCATCGCGAACCAGGCCCCCTGTGTCCCGCTCTGCAGGTTGTAGTAGTCCATCGAACGGATGTTGAGGGGCAGGCTCGAGATCATTTCGGTCCCGATGTAGGCGCCCAGCGCCCCCCCCGACAGGCCGTCGGCCGCCGGTACCTGGGTGCCGGAACCCAGCTCGTCGATCAGAACGCTGAGGTTGCACGTGGGGCACGTCTCGTTGATCTCTTGGATCGTCTGATTCACGTGGTTCGGAACGACGGAGCCGTTGTCCAACGAGTCGTACCAGCTGGAGAGGGGGAGCGACGCGTTCACCCCGCCCATCGGGTAAATGTGGATCGCAACGCCACTGAGATTCGGGCCGTTGACGGCGACGTCGGACTGGACCCAACCCGGGGTCTGGCCCGTCCCAATGCCGCCCAGTCCAATGATCTGCGCCGTCGGGTCCACGGCCAGGATCGCGGCGGTGTACGACTGGACTACCAAGGCGAACTCCGCCGGGGTGACCGAGACGTTCTGAGTGGCGGTCCACTCCGACCAGGGGATGTCGAAGTGGGTCCACCCGGCCGGCTCGTTGCCGATCTCCCAGTAGGTCGGCGAGAAGTCGAGCGTGTGGAGCGAGTAGCTGACGATCTGGGCGGCCAGGGAAGCGTTGTCGATCTCGGCGGGCAGGGTGACGACGGACTGGCAATGGACCCAGCCACACCACGTGGCAAACTGTGCGAACGTGGTGGCTGGAGGGGCACTGTCCGATCCGTTCAGAGCGTAGACCACGCCCGCCCCGTCGTCCGCAATCGGGTCGAAGCGGTCCCCGAGTCCCCCACCCGGCCAGCGAATGAACAGGGCTCCCGTCGCGTTGACGGCGGCGGCGTCGGCCGACGTGAGCGGCACGTCCGCGCGTACGTCCACGCCGATTCGACCGTCATCCAAGCGTACCGGAGTCCCGATGGGACCCGACAGGGCCGCGTTCACGCTCGGAGGAACGGCCTTTCCGTGGTCGCCGGTGGGCGCGGGGGCCGGAGGAGGGGAAGGCGACGGCGGCGCGGTGACGGGGGACGTCGTGTTCGAAGTGGCCGAGCCCGTCCCACCACCCGACGGCTGACCGTGAGGGGAGGTCCCGGTACGCGGACCGGAGGGTAGGCCCCCCGCGCCGGCGCTTCCCGCGGAGTAGAGGCTCAGGCCAGCGGTCAGTGCCGCGGCGACCACCAGCACCACGACGAACACGGCTCCGGCGGTGACCTCGCCGTCGGTCCAGCCTTCGGGACGGTGCGTCTGCCGGGAACTCATGGAACATACGGGGCGGCACCCGGCGCCCGCCCGTGCCGCTTTCATGGCCAGAGGGTGGCTTAAACCCTGCCGTTCCGGCTGGAGCGCGCGGAACGGCGAGTCTCAGGGGATTGGAGCCCATCCCGCGCCTCCCTGGCCTCCAGCCAGAGTGCGGGGTCCCGCTGATCGGGGGAGACCCCCCGATTTTCCCGGTCGGGGAGGGGGAAGGAATGGGTCGCCTGAGCCGTTGAATCCATCGGACCAATCCCGGACAGGATCACGACACTGAGGGGCGGGATCGTCAGGTTGGTCGGACCGATGGGTCCCCAGACCAAGAGGGATGGGCTCGCGGCGCTGCCGTTCCATCCCAGAATCGTCGCGTTCGCGAGCCCCGGAAAGTCGAGGGCGAGGTCGAGACTGTAGGCGGTCGTACTGTTGATGTTGAGCAGGATCAGGTTCTCCATCGACTTGGCCGTGGGGCCTCCTTCCGCGGCCAAAAGGCCGCCACCGGGCGAGCTCGTGCCGAGTTCGGCGGCGTAGGCGCCGACGCGCGATGCCCAGTTGCTGAAGATCCCGTAGGCGCCGGACGCGGCCCCCGAAGTGGAGAGCCACGCGCCAGGGGTCCCGCTCTGCAGGTTGTAGTAGTCGAAGCTCCGCACGTTCAGGGGCAGGCTCTCGACCAGCTCCGCACCGACGTAGGTGGCCAGATAGCCGCCCTCGAGTCCGTCTCCAGCGGGCACATTGGTCCCAACTCCGAGCTCATCAACCAGGAGTTGGAGGTGGCAGGTGGGGCAGCCGCTACTCATCTCCGTCAGCGTCTCGTTCGCGCGGACCGGTAGACTCGACCCTCCCTGCAGGGAAGAGAACCATGTGGACAAGGGAGTCGGCCCCGGGATCGGTCCTGCCGGATAGACGTGGATGGCGATCGCGGAGAGGTTGGGGCCGTCCACGCTCACGACGGAGTTCACCCAACCGGACTGGTTCCCGCCCAGACCGA
>JASHXS010000102.1 GCA_030043405.1 Thermoplasmata archaeon
CCCCCATCGAGGCGGGGGGGGCCGCGTACACGGGCGGCCCGACCCGGCCCCTGCGGGCCGCCGAGAACCCGATCGAGCGGTATTACGAGCTACTCGAGGCCTCGATCTATGAGGACCTCGTGCCGGCGAGCGTCACCTACCTGCCGTTGGGGAACTCGGCGTGGCGGGGGGATCTGCTCCACGAGTTTGGCTTCGACCCCCGGGTCACCGCGGAGGACCACGACCTCGAGACGCGGGTGCAGCGGGCGGGTCATCGCGGGCGGTTCCTCCCCGAGGCCTGGGTGTACCACGACAAGAGCAACGAGACCAGCTACGTGCGGTGGGCCCGGAAGCGGTACCTGTACCTGTTCCAGATGGCCATGTCGATGTGGAAGAACGACGAACTGGGCCAGCGCCTGGCCGAACATCGCCGGCCGGTCCGGCACCCGTTGCGCTACGTGGAGGCCACGATGAAGCCGTTCGCGCTCGCCCACGCCTGGGTGCGCTGGTCGCGCGTGGGGGACCATCCGCCCTCGCGTCCGTCCGCGTCGAGCTAGCCGGCCGGATGGGCTCCGGTCCCTCGACACAACGCGCTCCGGAAAACCTTAAGGAGGCTCCCGTGTCGGCGGGGCGATGCCACCTGAAGGTTCGAAGCACCACTCGACGGTCACCCATCCGGGGGACCTGGTCCGTCTCGATTACGACCTCTGGGCCGAGTCGGGCGGACGGACCGAGCTCGTCGACACGACCCATCAGGAGGTCGCCCAAGAGGCCAAGGTGCCCGAGACGACGGGGCACACGTGGGGTCCGCGCCCGCATCTGATCGGCGGCGACTATTTCCCGACGGGCGTCGAGAATTCCCTGGTCGGGCTGAAGGTCGGGGAGTCGGTCGAGAAGGAGTTCGCCCCCGCCGACGCGTTCGGGGAGCGGGACCCGAACCTGATCGAACTGTTCTCGATGCATCAGATCTCGCGTCTGCCTGAGATGCGTCGCGAGGACGCCCACCTGGACGTCGGGACCGTCCTCACGATCGACGGGCGGCGCGGCCGGGTCGTCTCCTTGACCCAGGCCCGGGTGCGGGTCGACTTCAACCCACCGTATGCGGGCCGCAAAGTCCGGGGCAAGTTCACGGTCACGGCGGAGATCCAGGAACCCGCCGACCAGGTGCGCGCCGTCCTCGACCTCCAGTACGGCCGCGCGGGCGAGTTCGGTGTCGTGTTCAAGGACAAGGTCGTCACCCTCCAGGTCCCCGAGCGATCCAAGTTCGACATCAACTGGCTCGCGGCGAAGCCCCGGGTCATCGACCGGATCCGCACCCAGGTCCATCCCACGTCCATCCGGGTGGTGGAGGAGTACCAGACACCGGTCGAGAAGGAGAAACCGGCCGACACCGGAGCGGCCCCGTCGCCCGAGTCGCCGACGGGCGAACCCGCGGCGAAACCGCACGAGCCGAAGGCGGCGAAGGGCGGTCACAAGCACGAGTCGAGTGGACCAGCGACCCCCGACGCCTGACCCAGCCATCCGTCGACCATTCGTACGATGGGCGTATGAACGCCGTGGGCGCTCGTTCCCCCCGTGCCCGCGGACGCTTCGCTACCGCCCGTGAACACCACCTTCGTCATCGTGACGTTCACGGCGGCGATCGCCATCGGCGCCGTCGTGGCCTACCTCGGCATCACGCATGCCATCGGTGGGCCGATTCCCTGAGGGTTCCGCCGGTTCGTATGCCCAGAGGATAAACCCCGGCGTTCCTCCTCGCGAGATGCCCACGTCGCCGCAGGCGCCCGAAATGCGCGAGGGCGCGTACACGGGGTGGATCGTCTCGCTCCTGATCATCGTCGGCGTGTTGGCCGTCGGGGGGGGCCTGTGGTTCTACTACCATGGGTTCCCGACCTAGTTCGCGCGGACCGACCCTGAGGAGGCGGCGCCGGAGCCTCCGGACCCGAGGAAAGTACGTCGACAACGGGCGGTCGTCCGTTGGCCCGCCGGGGCATCCGGGAGTAGCGAGATCGCTGGAACGAACCCGCTCGGACACGAGGGCGAAGCGGTCCGGCGTCGAACGCCTCCTCGAGTCCGTGCCGCTCCAACGATCTCCTCCTTTGCCACCGGACTGGCTCCGGGTCGAGATGCGGGAGCGATTCCGGGTGCTCGCGGCCGCCCCTCTTCGACGCGGGAGTCGCGCGCTGGAAATCGGCTCGGGTCCGCACGCGATCTCGACCGTGCCCTTGGCCCACCGGGTGGGTCGCCACGGCCTCGTGGTCGCCGCGGAACGGTCCCGCTGGACCCACTTCCGGGAGGTGATCGACGCCACCGGAGTCGGGGCCGCGATCGCGCCGGTCCAGTGCGATGCCCGTCGGCTCCCCTTCCCCGACGCGAGCTTCGACCTGGCGTGCTGCGTACACGGCGTCCGCTCCCTCGGGACCGACGCAGAGGTCATCCAGGTCGTCCGCGAGATGCTCCGCGTGGCCGGGGTCGTGTTCGTGGCGGAGTCACTCCCCGACGCCCCGACGGACGCCGTCCGGGCCCACCAGGCCATGTACGGCCTCCGGTCGGAGGTCTTTGAGGCGACCACGGGACGGGCCGACGACCACCCGTATCGATCGTTGAGTGGACTCGTCCGTCTGGTCGAGGCCGCCCAGGGCCACGTCCTGGACTCCAAGGTCCTGCCGATGCGACTTCCGCACGCCCTGGCCTTCTTCCCTCGCTCGTGGGTCGAGCGGGTCCCCGAGGCGACGCGACGGGCCGAACTGCTCGCCCGCTGGGATGCCGCGGACCAGCTGGCCCGACGTCACGGGACCGATCATCCACCGGTCGGAGTCGTGATCGCCGGCCCTTGAACGTCCCCGGCCCCGGTCCCACCCGGTCGCCGAAAGTTCCGCTCCAGCGACACCTTCATGTTACGGGCTCCTCGAACTCGCCTCGAGCAATGGCCGAGGTGCTCCCGGAACCACCGCCCCCGACGCTCGATTCCGTACTGACGAGGTTCGTCGGGCCTCGGGGGCGCTCGGTCGCCCTCGGTGCGGTGGCGGTGGCCTGCGTCGGTCTGGCCGCCCTCTCGTGGCGGGGGGCACTCGGCCTCCTTGG
>JASHXS010000103.1 GCA_030043405.1 Thermoplasmata archaeon
CGGAACGGGACCCCAGCGCGCACGAGCTGCTCCGCGACGTCGGTCGCGAGGATCTCGGGGTCGCTGGCGGCCGCGCGGAGCCGCTCGGGCACGTAAACCAGGCCCGTCACCACGGACGTAAGGGCCTCGAGCACGCCGACCAGGGTCGCCACCGCGTCGAGGACGGGGGACTTGTCCTCCTGGAGGTCGCGGTCGTACGCCAGCGGGAGCCCCTTCAGGGTCGTGAGCAAGGCGACCAGGTCGCCCAGCGCCCGACCGGCCTTGCCGCGGACCAGTTCGGCCGCGTCGGGATTCCGCTTCTGGGGCATGAGGCTCGAGCCGGATCCGAGGGCTGGGGTGCGTTCGAGGAATCCGAACTCCTTCGTCGCGAACAGGACGACCTCGTCGCCGAGGCCGCTAGCGTGGATGGCCAGCAGCGCGAGGTCGAACAGGAGTTCGACGAGGTAGTCTCGGTCGCTGACCGCATCCAGCGAATTCTCGAAGGCGTGGTCGAAGGCGAGCGAGAGCGCGGTCGATTCGGGGTCGATGGACAGTGTCGAGCCCGCCAACGCCCCAGCCCCCAGCGGCGAGACGTTCGCCCGGGCGGCGGTCGCGAACAGGCGGTCCAGGTCCCGGTCGAAACGCCAGAAGTGGGCAAGCAGGTAGTGGCCCACGGTCACCGGCTGGGCGCGCTGGAGGTGCGTGTAGCCGGGCATGGGGGTCTCCCGGAGCTCGGCGGCGCGCTGGAGCAGCGTCTCCTGGAGGAGCAGGAGCCGGTGGGCCACGTCGGAGACGGCGGCCCGAAGGTACAGGCGCTCGTCAAGGGCCACCTGGTCGTTCCGGCTCCGGGCGGTGTGGAGCTTCCCCCCCACCGGTCCGACCAGCTCGGTCAGCCGTACCTCGACGTTGGTGTGAACGTCCTCGAGGTCGTCGCGCCATCGGAACTTCCCCTCCCGGGCTTCCCGGGCCACCTGTCGGAGGCCTCGCACGAGTTGCCGGGCCTCTTCGGTGGTCAGGATCCCGACGCGCTCCAGCATCCGGGCGTGCGCGATGCTGCCCGCCACGTCGTACCGCACGAGCGGTCGGTCGACGGAGAGCGAGTTGAGGAACGGCGCCGTCGGCGTCCGAACGAACGCAGGGGCGGCGCCAGGGTCGGACATCGTCATCTCCCGCCCCCCGCCACTAGGCCCGGTACTTGGCGGCCCGAGGCGCGGTCGACGTGGGCGGGGGAGTCTGCGCCGCCCAGGTGCGGGCGGGGAGCCCCCAGACGTAGATGAATCCCTCCGACATCTCCTGGCGGAACTGGTCCCCCGAGGAGTACGTCGCGAGGGCGGACTGGTACAGCGAGTGCGGGGACCGTCGGCCGATCACCGTGGCCGAGCCCTTGTAGAGCTTGACCGCGACTTCGCCCGTGACGCGCTCTTGGGTCGCGTCGACGAACGCCTGCAGGGACGTTCGGAGGGGCGAGAACCAGAGCCCGTCGTAGATGAGCTGGGCGTACCGCTGCTCGACCGTGCGCTTGAAGTCGAGGACGTCCCGGGGGAGGACGAGTCCTTCCAGCGCCTGGTGGGCCCGGATGAGGACGACGGCCGCGGGGCATTCGTAGACCTCGCGGGACTTGATCCCGACCACCCGCGACTCCACGTGGTCGATCCGGCCCACCCCGTTCGAACCGGCGACCTCGTTCAGCTTCGGGATCATCTCGTGGAAGGGGAGCCGCTCGCCGTCGAGCGCGATCGGCAGGCCCTGCTCGAACTCCAGTCGGACGGTCGTGGGCGCCTCCGGGGCGTCCGTCGGCGAGCGGGTCCACCCGTAGGCGGCCTCGGGAGGTTCCACCATCGGGTCCTCGAGTATCCCGCACTCGACGGAGCGGCCCCACAGGTTCTCGTCGGTGCTGTAGGGGGAGGCCTTGGTCGCTTCGACCGGCACGCCATGTTGCTTCGCGTACTCGATCTCCTCCTCCCGGGTCATCCCCCACTCGCGGGCGGGGGTGATGACGGCCAGCTCCGGCGCCAGACTGGTGGTGGAGAGGTCGAACCGTACCTGGTCGTTCCCCTTGCCGGTACAGCCGTGCGCCACGGCCCGGGCGCCCTCCCGGCGGGCGACCTCGACCATGTGGCGACCGATGAGGGGGCGGGCGAGGGCGGTGCTGAGGGGATAGACCCCCTCGTAGAGCGCGTTCGCCTTCAGGGCGGGCGCGAGGAACTCGTCCGCGAACTCGCGGCGGGCGTCGGCGACGTAGGCCCCGACGGCGCCGGAGGCCTTCGCCTTCGCGCGAACGCGCTCGAGGTCGACGGGCTGGCCCACGTCCACCGTCACCGCGACGACGTCGAGGCCCTTGTGTTCCTTGAGCCACGGGATGGCCACGGAGGTGTCGAGCCCCCCCGAGTACGCGAGTACAACCTTCGGGGAGGACATCCGGGCTTCCTGCTGGTCGATGGAACGGGTCCGAGGGATTTATACCGATTGGCGCGTTTCCAACATGATTGGGCACGATTGTCCAAAATACAACACACATGCCCGAACCCGAAATCTCCGTGGCGCGACGCGTCCGGGACTACCTGGACGGTCAACCGGCGCTCGCGGACGCGATCCGTCTGGGCATCGCGAACTACTCGGCGGTCGCCCGTCGGGTCGCGGACGACCTGGGGATCCGGACCAGCGAGGCGGTGATCGCCGCCTGCCGCCGGTATCCGAAGGGCCGGGGAGAGCTGGCTCGCGCGGCGGGAGTGCGACGGGTCGTCCGGAAGAGCCGGATCGAGACCCGCACCAAGGTCGCGACCATCACGGCGAGCCTGGGGGGCGAGGTGCTCCAGCGGCTCGGGGACGTCGTGGAGGAGCTGCTGGACGAGAACTCCCTCTGCCGGCTCATCCAGGTGTCCCGGGGGACCGTCATCATCGTCGACGAGGACTCGGTCCCGCGGGTGGTCAAGGCGCTCCGGGAGGACCAGGTCATCCGCATCCGCAAGGACCTGATCGAGGTCGCGGTGGCGAGCCCCGAGAGCATCGAGGAGACGCCGGGGCTCCTGACGCTCCTGACGGGCGTCCTCTCCGCGCAGGGGATCAACATCGTCGAGGCGCTCAGCTGCTACACCGACACGATCTTCCTGCTCGACCGGGAAGACCTGAACGCGGCGCTCGCCGTCCTCTCGAAGGCCCTGGAATAGGTCCCGGTTGGGTATGAATATTTAGAAAAGCGACATAACACTTAAGTCGGCCAGGCGTTGTCCCGACGCGCTCATGAACGGCGCGCCGGCAGCAGGATCTCCCGGAGACCTCCGACTCTCCCGGGGGGAGAAGGCGAAGATCGTCCTCCTCTATGTGGGCATTCTGGTCGCCACCGTGCTGGCCTTCGTGGGGGCGTACCGTTTCCTGCCTGCCCATTACTCGAGCGAGGTCACCGGCGGGACCCTGATCTTCACGGGGCTCGCCATCACGGCCTACGTGCTCGGGCTCCGGCACGGCTTCGACGTCGACCACATCGCCGCCATCGATAACACGACCCGGAAACTGCTCCACGACCAGAAGCGGCCCCTCACGGTCGGGACCTGGTTCTCCCTCGGCCACTCGACGATCGTCTGTGCGATGATCGTGGGCCTCGTGGTCGCCGTTGACTTCATCAAGCAGACCTACGGCACGTTCGCGACGGTCGGAGCCGTGCTGGGCACGCTGATCTCCGGCGTGTTCCTCTTCGTCATCGGGCTCGTCAACCTGCTGATCGTCGTCGAAGTCTGGCGACTCTTCCGCGCGCTCCGGGACCAGGAACTCGATCAACAGGCCCTGGACGAGCAGATGAACAAGCGGGGCTTTCTCGCCCGCTACTTCGGCCGCCTGTTCAAGGTGATCGAAGAGCCGTGGCAGATCTACCCCATCGGCGTGCTCTTCGGGCTGGGCTTCGACACCGCGACCGAGGTGCTGCTGATCGGGCTCGCGGTCGGGGCCGCCTACTCGGGAGTCCCTCTCTGGGCGGTGCTCTTCCTACCGGCCCTCTTCACCTGCGGGATGGTCCTGTCGGACACGACCGACGGGATCTCGATGCGTTACGCCTATGGCTGGGCTTTCAGTCATCCCATCCGGAAGGTGTTCTACAACCTCACGCTGACCGTCATCAGCGTCCTGGTCGCGTTCGTGATTGGAGGGGTGGAACTGCTCCAGGTCCTCGCCGGTGAACTCGGGTGGGGGGGGCCGTTCTGGACGGGCCTGCAGAATCTGGATTTCGAGAGCCTCGGCTTCGCCGTGGTGGGCCTCTTCCTCGGCTGCTGGGCGGTCGCCCTCGCGGTGTACCGCTGGAAAGGATACGAACAGATCGGTTTCCGGGCCTCGCCCCCGGGGCCGGGGTCCCCGTCAGGACCGTGACGCGGAAGGTCGTTCGGCTCGGCGTCTCGCTCGAGCCGGAGCTCCTCGCCCTCCTGGACCGGTGGGTAAAGCAGCGGAACAGCCCGAGTCGCTCGGACGCGATCCGCGCACTCATCCGCAAGGAGCTCGCCGATCAAACTCTCGCCGACCCGGAGTCCGATGCCCTCGGCGTGGTCGCCCTCCTCTACCGGCACGACGCGCCGAATGTGATGCAGCGCCTGACCTCCGCCGAGCACCGGTGGGGGGAGCACGTGCGCTCCACCACCCACGTGCATCTCGAAGGGGACGCGTGCGCGGAGGTCGCGGTCCTGGTCGGACGCCGCCGGGAGGTGGAGTCGGCCGCGCGGGACCTCGGGGGAGTCCGTGGAGTCCTCGAGAGCGAGTCGGTGGTCACGAGCCCCGGCGTCGCCGGCGGCCGGACCGGCCACCGTCACCCTCACGACGCGGCGCCCTGAACCCCTCGGGCCCGCGAAGCTCATCCCACCGAGCGTTGTCCGCGGCCCGTGGCACCCCGTCGGAGCCCGCCCCCACCCCGTGTGGGTCCGCCGGTGGGAGCGCCCCAGGCCCGGGTCCACATCGCACCCGTGGGGTTCGAGGTCGAACGGGTCACGGAGCCGCTCGAGCGCGAGCACGCCGACCGGGTGTACCTGCTGACCCGCACTGACCGGGACGCGGCCGCGCCCTTCGTCGCGGAAGTGACCCGTCGACTCGCGCACGCGCCGTGGCCGATCGATGTCCGGCTAGTGCGCACCGAGCTCTGGGATGTCTTCCATGCCCTCGCCTCCCTGCGTCAGATTTTCGAGGCAGAGCGACGGACGGATCGGACGGCTCGGGACGTCCTCCCCATCCGCGTCAACGTTTCGACCGGGACCAAGATCACGGCGATCGCGGGCACGCTGGCGTGCATGCTCTGGAACGGCTCGCCGTACTACGCCCAGGTGACGAAGGCGTGGTACTCGTCGCGCGCGCCCCAGGTCGGCCGGGTCACGGACGTCGTCTCGCGCGTCGACCCGGTCGGGGTCTACGAACTTCGGGCCCCGGCGCCCGAGCTCGTCGAGGTCCTCGAGGCCCTCGGGCGACGGGGCGGGACGCTCCGCAAGCGGGAGTTGATCCGCGAGCTGGGTCTCGACCGACCTCCGCCCCAGGGCGGCCCCGCCGCCTCTCCGCAGGCGCAGCACGGCCGCCTTCGCCGACGGCTGGAGCCGCTCGAGCGCCGCTGGGGGTTCGTGCGGACCGAAAGCCCCGGCCCCCGAGCCCGGGTGCAGCTGACCGAGCAGGGGCGGCTCGCGCTGGCCCTATTCGCGCGCGACCCCGGACGGTCGGACGCTATTGAACTTATTTAACGCATTTAACGTTACTACGTCTAAGTAGTCCCCCACCCGTGGGCGTATCGTGGACGACATCGCCGAACCGGTCGGGACGCGGGGTTGGATCGAGCCCCGACCGTGGGTCGGACAGGGTGTGCCGAAGACGACCTTCGGGTCGTGGCCGAACCCGTCCAGGACCCGTCGGGCCCTCGCGCTCCTGGCGCGGCGGTCGGACGGACCGGCGCGTCCCCCCCGGGGCCCCCGGGGGCCGTCCCCGGACGGGGGACGACCCGCGGAGCCCCGCGGCTGATTCCGTCCGAACGGGATATCCCCCGGTCCCCACTTGGGGCAGCGTGCCCCGCCATCGTCTGGAAGCGATTGCCCACCTCGTGCGGCAAGGTCTCGCGATCGAGGGCCAGTTCGGCCTCCGGCCGCTCGAGGCCTTGGTCTGGGTCGCCCTGACCGTCGAAGAAGGGGTGTATCAGCCTCACGCCTTCCTGCGAACGGACGAGGGGCTCCAATTCACGCTGGCGAATCCGCCGTTGCGGACGGGTGCCTTTGAGAGCGTCCGGGTCCTGGTCGACGGGAGCGCGGTTCCGGCCGAGCAGGTCGAGCTTCGGTGCGGCCCAAGCGCGCCGTCCCGATCGGCCGCCTCCCTCTCGCGCACCGAGCCGCTCTTGCTCGGCCCGGGCCGACCGGTGGATTTTCGCCTGACACTCCCCGGCCTGGAGCTGGGGCGACGGGTGACCGTCCGGCTGGAGTTCCAGTCGGTGGCGATCCCTCCTTTGGTGTGGCTGGAGTTCACGGACGTGCCGCGCCGAGCCGGAGCGACGGCGTGAGCGCGGGGTCGGTCGCTGGGCCCCCGTCCCCCGTCCTCCTCACCAGCCGGTCCGCGGCGGCCCTGCTCGACGGACGCGGCGACCTCACCCTGCCCCGCGAGACGCGGGGAGCGATCCAGGACTGGGGCGGCGTGTACGGGCAGTTGGTCCGGCTCACCGGCCCCTGGTTCCTTGACCTGGACGCCCCCACGGGGCGGGTCGACCTGGCCGCGAGCCGGGTCCGCGCCAGCACGGTGCCCGGGGGCTGGCGGAGCCACCACGCCCTCCCCGGCCTCGAGCTCGATCAGCTGGTCACGGTCCGGGATGCCCCCGCCGGCGTGGTGCGTCAGCTTCGACTGACCGCCACGGGGCCGACCGGATGCCGGGTGTTCGTCGTGAGTCGATTCGCTCCGTACCTGCTGCCGGTGCTGGTCGAGGGGATCCGTCCGGTCTCGTTCGACCTCTCGGGCCACATGGGGGCGTTGAACGTACGCAAGCACGGTTTCGGGTTCCGAGCCTCCGCCTCAACGCGCCCGGTCCGCCAGTGTATCGACCGGTTCCCGATCCCCCGGGAGGGGTACCACGGTCCGATCGAATACATCGAGTTCGAGCATCCGGTCGAATTGCCGCCGGCGGGCTCGACCGAGCTGCGATGGGAGATCGTCGGAGGGCTGCAACGGGACCTAGACCATGGACCGCCCACCTCCCAGGTTGCCTCGTGGGACCTGGAAGGACACCTGGCCGCACGCGCGGCCGAGGAACAGTCGTGGGTGTCCCGCACTCCGGTGCTGGAATTCCCGGATGCCCCCGAGCTCGAAGAGGCCTACCGTTCCGCGCGGGAGGCGTTGCGGCGGCTGTACACGGAGCCGGGCGACGGCCTCGTGGGGCTCGTCGCGGGGTACCCGTGGTACTCCGCCATCTGGTGTCGCGACCTGGCCGTCATGCTCCCGGCCCTCCTCTGGCTCGGGGACGCCGAGTGGGTGGAGAGGTCGCTCGCCTCCGTGTTTCGGTTCCAAGGCCACCAGATGGTGCAGATCCTCGGCGGAGAACCGGGCGAGTTGCCGATGCAGGTCGCGCCGGGGCCGATCTTCCTGTACGGCACATCGGACACGACCCTGCGATTCCCGGCGGTCGTCGAGCAGGTCCTGCGCCACACGGGCAGTCACACCTACCTCGGCACGGCGACCGACGCCCTCCACCGCATCATCGGCTGGGGGCGGGCCCGCGTGGACGCGAGCACGGGACTCCTCCGTCATGGCGGGGAGGCCGAGAGCATCGAGATGGCGACCGCGGCCCTCTCGCGGGCTCGCTACGGGATCGACTCGCCGGATACGACCATCTGGGACTCGGCCGACCGCCGGGACCATGCGATCGACGTACAGGTCCTCTGGTGGAGTGCGCTGGAGGCGACGGGACGGCTCCTCGGCGAGGTCGGGGACGCCGACGAGTCGCTCGCCTGCCGGGAGGCCGCGGCCTTCCTCGCGCGCACGCTGCCCGACCAGTACCTCCGTCCGGATGGGGAGTACCTCTACGACTCGATCCGCCGGGGTCGGCCCGTCGACCAGATCCGCCCGAACGCGCTCCGGGTGGTGAGCGCTGGGCTGCTCGACCCGGACACCGCCGCACGGGTGGTTCGCCGGGCGGCCGCGTCCGACCTGACGACGGACTGGGGACTCCGTACGCTCTCGAGCGAGGACCCTGGCTACGACCCGCAGGCGTACCACGCGGGCCAGGTCTGGCCCATCGCGACGGCGTGGGCGGCGGACGCCGCCCTGGCCGCCGGCGAGTGCGAGCTCGGCCTGCGGTACCTCGGCATCCTCGCGTCGATGTACCGGCGGGAGGGGGGGCTCGCGAACGAGTGCTACCGCGGAGATCGACCGGAGGCGTTCAACTCGTGCTTCCTGCTCGGGTTCAGCGTCGCCCCGTTCCTGACCGTACTCTTCGAGCGACTGTGGGGACTCCGGCTGGACGCCCTGGCCCGACGTGTGGAGGTCCACCCACGATTCCCGCCCGGCTGGAGCCGCGCCACGCTGCGCCACCTCCGAGTGGGACCCGGCTGGCTGGACCTGGACTGGCGACCGGACCACCTGACGGTCGGTTGGACCGGACCCGGCGAGCTGGTCGTCGAGGCCCCGCACGGCCAGTCGCGCGTCGCGGCCGGCCACACGGCGACCCTCGCCCGGGGCGAGGGCCCCCGCGGTCCCTGAGGTCCGGGCCGACCTCGCCGGGTGGAAAGGTGATATCCACCGTCCGCAGAGCGGGGCGATGGGCCAGGCCATCGAGGTGCACGGGCTGGTCAAGCAGTACCCGGGCCTGACCGCGGTCGACCACATCGATTTCCAGGTGGCGAGCGGCTCCGTCTTCGCGTTCCTGGGGCCGAACGGCGCCGGTAAGACGACCACGACCGAGATCCTGGAGGGCCTGCGGAACCGCACCGAAGGCGACGTGCGGGTCCTCGACCTCGACCCTTGGAAAGAGGGGCGACGGCTGCATCGCAAGATCGGGGTTATCCCGCAGGACTTCCGCTTCTTTGAGAAGATCAACCCCCGGGAAGCCATCGAGTACTACGCCGCGTTGTTCGGCACCGACCCCGACCCGATGGAGCTGCTCGGGCGCGTCGCCCTGGAGGACAAGGCGGACAGTCACTACGACACGCTCTCGGGCGGGCAGAAACAGAAGCTCGGACTGGCCCTCGCGCTCACCAACAATCCGGAGATCTGCTTCCTCGACGAACCGACCACCGGCCTCGACCCCCACGCCCGAAGGGCCATCTGGGCCGTCATCCGACGGCTCCGGAGCGAAGGTCGCACCGTTTTCCTGACGACACACTACCTCGAGGAGGCGGAGCTCCTCGCCGACCACACGGCCATCATCAACCACGGTAAGATCATCGCCGCCGGAACGCCGGGGGAGATCATCCGGCGACTCGGCCGACCCGAGCGTCTGGTGATCGAAGCCCCGCCATCCTTGGGCACCTACCTGCAGGACCAGGCCGGTATCCCCGCCGAGATCCACGACGGCAAGGTCGAGGTTCCGCTCCGGGCAAAGGGCGATGCGCTCCGGGTCCTGAACGCGGTCGCCTCCAGCGGGATCCCGTGGGAGGGGTTCACGACGGCCCAGGACACCCTGGAGGACGTCTTCGTCCGTCTCGTGGGCCAGATGGACGACGGGGCGCTCAAGTCGGAGGCGGCCCCGTGAACGGCCGCCGCCTCTTCGGCGACTTCAAGGTCGTCGTGCTCTCGTACCGGCGGAACCCGGTCGCGCTCTTCTTCTCGCTCTTCTTCCCGATCATCCTGATCGTGCTGTTCGGGTACATCCTCGGCGGCAGCGGCTCCGTCACGACCCCCCTCGCGGTGGAGAACCTGGACCACAACTCGCCCGCGAGCCAGGCGTTCCTCTCCGCGCTGAACAACACGACCCTCGTCCAGATCACGATGGTCAACTACCCGCCCTCCGAGTTCGCGTCCCAGCTCGGGGATAACGGCTACACGAGCGGTCTGATCATCCCGGACGGGTTCCAGGCCAATTACACGAATAGTACGCCGGTGAACGTCGAACTGTTCACGAACCCCCAGGACGCGTCGGGGGCCGGCATCTCCGAGGAGGCCGTCCAGGGCGTGGTCACGGCGTTCAACCTGCACGCGGCGTGCCCGACGTGCTCGCCCATCATCGGCATCACCCCGAAGAATGTCGGTAGCCAGGTCTACAAGGAGATCGACTACCTGATCCCCGGCCTGATCGGCTTCACGATCCTCACGAGCCCGATGTTCTCGATGGTGGACATCGCCGCCTCGTACCGGAAGGACGGGATCTTCCGGGAGCTGTCCCTGACGCCGCTCACGAAGGCGGAGTGGCTGACCTCCCGGATCGTCTGGTACGTCCTGCTCACCTTCCTCTCGGCGGCCATCATGATCGGGGCGGGCGTCGCCCTCTTCAACGCCCACGTCGAGCTGAACGCCGGCCTTCTGCCGTTCCTCGTGGCGGGCCCGTTCCTGTTCGTCTCGATCGGGATGCTCGCCGGTACGGTCGCGCGCACCCCGGAGAGCGCGGCGATCATCGGGAACATCATCACGTTCCCGATGATGTTCCTCTCCGGGACCTTCTTCGCGGTCTCCCTCTTCCCGCCGTGGCTCCAGTCCGTCGCGAAGATCCTCCCGCTGTACTACGTGATCGACGGGATGAACCAGGTGATGCTCTTCGCGAACACGACACGGGCGCTCACCGACCTCGCGGTCGTGATGATCATCGCGGTCGTTTTCTTCCTCCTGGCGATCCGCTTCTTCACCTGGCGGGACGAGTGAGCGCGGCTCCCCCCCCGGCCCCGGACGCCGCCGCTTTCCGCGGGCTGATGGCCCGGTGGGCGACCGGCGTCGCGGTGGTGACCGCCCGCGACGGGGACCGGGACGCCGGCTTGACCGTCAACGCCCTCCTGTCGGTGTCGCTCACGCCTCCGTCGCTCCTGGTGAGCCTGACCCAGGACGCCGACACCACGCCGGTCATCGATCGGAGCCGCGCGTTCGCCGTGAACTTCCTCGCCGCGGACCAGCGCGCGGTCAGCGAGCAGTTCGCGCGCACGCTCCCCCCCGCGGAGAAGTTCCGGGGGATCGGATTCCACCGCGGGCGGACGGGCGCCCCGCTCCTGGAGGGCACCCTCGGAGCCGCCGAGTGCCGGGTCGCGGGATGGCACCCCCAGTATGACCACGTGCTGATCGTGGGGGAAGTGATCGCCGAGGAGCTGGGACGTCCGGAAGCGCCCCTGCTCTACTTCCGGTCGGGGTACGCCGAACCGGAGCCGGACGGGCGGCTCCGGCTCCCGCCCGCCCGCCGATAGCCGCCGGGGAAGCGCGGGGGTCGCCGCTTTAACCCCCCGCCGACGTTCTCGACCGATGTCGAAGCCCTCGCGCCACGTCCGGGTGGCCATCATCGGCAGCGGGCCGGCCGGTCTCACTGCAGCGCTGTACGCCGCCCGGGCCGAGCTCCACCCGCTCCTCATCTCGGGCGTCCCGGCGGGCGGGCAGCTCCTGATCACGACGGACGTGGAGAACTACCCCGGGTTCCCCGACGGGATCCAGGGGCCTGAGCTGGTGGACCTGATGCGACGCCAAGCCGTCCGGTTCGGTACCGAGGTCGTGGACGACAACGTGACGAAGGTCGACCTGCGCGCGCGCCCGTTCCGTCTCGAGACCGGGACGCAGGGCTCGTTCCAGGCGGACGCCGTGATCGTCGCCACCGGGGCGACAGCCCGCTGGCTGGGTCTGCCGTCGGAGGAGCGGCTGAAGGGCAAGGGGGTCTCGGCGTGCGCCACGTGCGACGGGTTCTTCTTCAAAGGGAAGGAGCTGGTCGTGGTCGGCGGTGGGGACACCGCCATGGAAGAGGCGCTCTTCCTCACCAATTTCGCGACCCGGATCACCCTCGTCCACCGCCGCGGGACCTTCCGGGCGAGCTCGATCATGCAGGCCCGGGTCCGACAGAACCCGAAGATCACCCTCGCGCTCGAGACGGTGGTCGAGGAGGTCCTGGGCACGGATCACGTCGAGGGAGTTCGACTGAAGCATCTCCCGAGCGGGACGACGACGGACCTGCCGGTCGGGGGCCTCTTCGTAGCGATCGGCCACGATCCGGCGACCGAGGTCTTCCGGGGCCAGCTCGCCCTGAGCACGCAGGGGTACCTCGAGGTCCGCCATCACACCCACACGAGCGTGGAGGGCGTCTTCGCGGCCGGCGACGTCAACGACCACCGGTACCGACAGGCGGTGACGGCGGCGGGGGCGGGGTGCATGGCCGCGATCGACGCGGAACGGTGGCTGGCCGAACAGACCCTCGTCCCCCCACCCGCGAAGGTTCCGGTCGCCCCGGCGTGACGGCGCGCGTACCAAGATACCCTTTAATAGCGGCCGACCCGGTCCGAGGCGGGGACGGCACTTGCCGACCAAGAAGAGCCTCCATATCGAGTCCTCCGGCCAGCTCTGCATCTACTGCGGCGCCTGCGTCGGGATCTGCCCGCTCAACTGCATCTACCTGGACGAGACCCGCATCACGTTCGATGAGAAGGTCTGCACGCGGTGTGAGATCTGCGTGAAGGCGTGCCCCGTGGGCGCCATCGAGATCGGCTAGCCGGATCCGAGGAGGAGCGAATGGCAGCGGACGTGAAGACCGACGTGCTCGTCATCGGGGCCGGCCCGGCCGGCAGCATGACGGCGAAGTGGGCGGCGAAGCAGGGCGC
>JASHXS010000104.1 GCA_030043405.1 Thermoplasmata archaeon
GAGGACGGGTTCTACACGTGGGCCACGTACCTCGAGGCCGACAACACCACGCTGGCGATCCAATCGTTCCCCCTCGCGCAGGTCGCGGTCGAGGCGACCTTAAGCGTGGGGACGAGCCCGCCTCCTCCGCCGCCTCCACCGCCGCCCCCGCCGCCGCCCGCCCAGATCGTACCGGCCCCGATCCCGACGGCGCAGCAGGTCGGCGTGGGTCAGAGCGTGACCGTGAGCAACGTCTCGCTCCAGGGCGTCGCCGCCGGCGTCATCGCCGCCGGGTTCACTCGCATCTCGATCAAGCAACGACCGATCGCGCAGTTCGCCGGAAAGACCGCCGCCGCGAAGAACGCAAAGTCGATGTTCTCCTCCGAGGGGCGCAGCGACAATCCGGCCTTCGGTCGTATCGAATAGCCCACTGGGAAGGTCCATGCATCGCATCATGTCGATAGAACGACGCACGAATCCGAAGTTCCGAGCCTGGGTCGCGGGTCTGGTCACGCTCCTCGTCGTCTGCAGCGGGGCGGCCGTGGCCCTCACCGGGGCGGCCAGCGCCCAGACGGCCGCACCGGTGCGGGGGCCGAGCGCCGCTCCACCGGCGACCGTGGCCAGCGCCACCCCGTCCGACGCCCTCCCGTGCGCCTACGTCACGGACACGATCTGCGTCTCGGCGGCCACCACCACCGAGCCGGACATCGTCCCGTCCGACGGGCAGTTCACGTCGGCGGTCGAGCCCGCGAACTCGACCAGCATCCTGCTGGACGTCAAGTCGGAGAAGCCGCTCAACGGCACCACCCCGATCCTCTCCGGCGTGAATGCCAACGTGGCCCTCAACGTCAGTGCCACCCTCTGGAACGGCGACCAGTACTACTCTCCCTTCGACGGCACGGTATGGCACTCCGCGACGGCGCAGGACTACGTCGGGCCGCTGTCGCCGACGCAGACGAACAACAATCAGACGTACCCCTGGTGGTACCAGGTCGAGTTCGCGGCTAAATCGACCCTCGGGACGCCGATCTTCCAGGCCGGCATGTCGATCAGCTGGAGCATCGCGATCTCCGTGAACGTCTCGAACCAGGAGACCCACAACTCGAGCCCGACGTACCACTTCACCTACGCCGGCGCATGGCCGTCCTCGCCGTATCCCGGCTCCGCCCAGTTCGTGGGCGCCGCGGCCTTCGGCCAGGACGTCGCGGTCCGCGTCGTCCCCACGACGCCCAACTGGAACGACTCCCTCCAGCTCAACCTGCGCACGACCACGGCGGATGCGACAGTCAACGCGTCCATCGAGAACGCCCGCGTCCTGCTCAGTGAGACCACACCCAACGGCACGCCGCTGCTCTCGACGGTCATTGCCTACGCTCCGGCCTCGGGCTCCCTGGGGGTCCAGTCGGCCAACATCACCATCCCGGCGACGTTCAACCTCGACCCCAACTCGACGGTCGAGTACAGCATCGCGGCCTCGGACTACTGGGGCGACACGGTCGTCTCCGCCCCCTCGATCTACATCGTGGGCGGGAATGGCTCGTTCCAGTCGACCTACTTCGCCGACGCCCTGAACGCGACGGCGTCCCCGGGCGTGATCGAGACTCCGTACTCGACGGCCGTCTCGACGATCGGTCCGGGCGTGCCCGTCAACGTGACGGTCGCCTCCATCGACCCCCAGACCGCGCTGAACACGGTCGAGGCTCTCTACGTCGTGGATCTCCCGCAGATCAACTCGGGCTCGCAAGGCACCGTGGTCTTCCACCGAACGAATTCCACGTCGTTCTGGGGGACGATCCCCGCCATGCCGGTCGGAGCGGTCGTCGGGTTCGAGCTGCTCGCGTGGGACTTCCACTCCACCCTCCTGACCTCGAGCGTGACGGTGTACTCGGTCGAAAGCTTCTCGACCGTCGTCCCCACCGTACCGGTCAACGGGACGTTCTTCTACGTCGGCGTCTACGATGCCGGGGCCCAGTCGTGGTTGAATGATGCAAGTTACTCGATCGTCGCCCAGTCGGGCTTCATCCGGTCGGTCGGCACGACCACGGATGGGCTCGCCTACCCGAACGCGACGGGCCAGCGATACTATCCGCTCGTCGTCCCCGCCGGGGTCACGTACAACATCACCGTGACCCCCGCCGGCAAGCCCTCCGAGGCGGTCTCGATCGACTTCACTCCGTCCCACGTGCCCAGCGGACACTTTGAACTGGCCAACGGCCCGACGTGGTCCGTCGTCCAGGAGGGCGACCTGCTCATCTTCTACCTGAACTCCACCGCAGTGGCACCTAGCTCCGCCTCCCCCGCCACGAACGTGATGGAGATCGCGACGATCGCGGGCCTGGCGGTCGCGGCAGTCACGGTCATCCCGCTCGTCGCCTGGTGGAGCCAGATCCAGCGCCGGCGGGAAGAAGAGGTCAAGCGGGTGACCCTATGACGACGCATCCGATTCGCCCGGTCGCCGCGCTCGCCACCGTCAGCTTCGCCTTCCTCCTGGCGTTCGTGTTCCTGGTCTCCGGGATTCCGGCCGCCGCAGCCGAACCCGCCACCCATGTGGCCGTGACGTCGGGTCCGACGGTGACCACCCAAGCGGCGACGAGCGCCCCGACGGCCACCGGCGCCTCCGCGGCGGCGGCCCCGGCCGCCTCGACGCCCCGCTCGCCGCCCGCGTCGTCCAGCGTCTCCTGTCCGACGCCGCAGACCGCCCCCCTCTGGAACGGGCCGAACTTCTTCTCCGACGCCCTCGTCGACTTTTCGGTCCCGGGATACGCGAACCTGTCGGGCCCGAATTTCTACACCGTTCCGTGCCTGAACGTGCTCCCGACGTACCTGATCTCGTTCTGGATGAACGTCTCCACGAACGTCGAGCTCTCGGAGGCGTACGTCACGATCTGGGGGACGCAGTATCCCACTCCCCAGGA
>JASHXS010000105.1 GCA_030043405.1 Thermoplasmata archaeon
CCTAGTTCCCCCGGGAGATCTCGAGCGCGTGGTCCGGGGGTTCCTCGAGAAAGAATTCGAGGAGGATGCGCCCGTCCTGCGTCGGTACGCGGCGTCCAAGTAGCCCCGGGTGGCCGCCGACTCGCGCTCTATATCCACCCTTTGGGCCGCCGGGGCTTCCCCTATTTCCGCACTTCCGGGCCCTCTAGAGATTGGAAACCGAAGGAGGTCCCTGAGCATGAACGCAAGGAATCGGGTCACCCGCATCACACGAGCCCTCGGACGCCGGGCCACGTCGCGACTCGCCGCCACGCTCTTTCTCGGAGCGATCGTCGTGGCGGTCGGGGTCGTGGGCTACCTCGGCCTGAATGCCGCCACTCCGGCCGGGACGCCCGGCCACGGACAGCACATTTGTCTGCCCCCGGACTCCCCGGTCTGCAAGTCCGGTTCCGGCACGATCAGCGGGAGTTCCCCGCCCGGGATCGTAGCAGCGGCCTCACCGCGCTAGCGAGAGTCGACTCGGGGGCCCCGGAGCACCTCCGGGCGGGGGCCCCCGCCGGGTCCGCCGCGGCGGGCCTGGTACCCCGGCGGACCCCCTGGGAGCCGTGGACGGGGTGGCCTCTCCCTGATTTTATCCTGCCCGGGACTGGCTCTCCCCATGCCCCGCGAACCCCCTCACCTCGTGTTTTCCGATGTGCGCGTTCGCGATCTGGAATCGTCGATCCGCTTCTACCGCGCGCTCGGACTTCGGCCCATCGTGAAGGGAGGCATGACGGACGGCACGCGCATCGTCTGGATGCGGGACCAGCGCACCGGGCAAGTTCTCGAGTTGTTCCACCTCGGCCGTCGTTCTCGGCTCTACGAGCCGTTTCGTCCCCGTCGCGGCTCGGAGGGGGCGATCAGTTTTAGCGTCGACCGACTGCGCCCGTTGGTCCGACGTCTTGAAGAATTGGGCGCGAAGCGCGTGCGATCCTTCTGCGACGGCGACGCGGAACTGACGTTCCTCCGGGACCCGAACGGGGCGCTCCTGGAGCTGATCAGCTGGACCGCGGAAGGGCGGTCGAAACACTCGGAGCCACCCCTCCTGCATCTGCGGGGTGCTTCGCGTCCCCGGGGCCGGCGCCGACGTTCCTGAGGAACGCCGGTTGCGCTCCCGGGGGGCCCTCTCCACCCACAAATCAGCGTTACAGCTTCGAGTTATTCGGCAGCCTCTTGTAGCAAAAACCGGTCCGGCCGCCGAGAGAGGGAACTCTCTCGGGGGATCGGATGGACAACGAAACAACGACCGGAACGAGACGCACGACGAACGGGTCTACGTTGGGGCGGCGCCTGGGCGCGATTGCGATCGCGTCGATCATGGTGCTTTCCGTGGGGTTGGGGATCTTCATGGGATTCGCCCAGGTACACCCGGCGAACGCCGAGACGAACACGGGCCATGCGGCGGCCTTGAGCAGCGCGCTCACGCACCTGCCCTCAGCGGCGACCAAGTCGACCAGCTACAACTGGGCGGGGTACGCGGCGGAGGCGAAGACGGCCGGCACGGTCTACGAAGTCTTCGCGGAGTGGTTCATCCCGACGGCGAGCTGCTCGCAGCCCAGTTCGTACGGGGCGTCCTACTCCTCCCAGTGGGTCGGCATCGACGGGTTCGCGAACGGGAACGTCAGCCAGACGGGCTCCGGGGAATACTGCTCGGGCCACGGCGCGACCCCGGTGTACTACCTCTGGTACGAGTTCTACCCGTACTCAGCCGAGGTCGTGATCTCGACATCGGTGAACGCGGGGGACCTCGTCCAGGCGTACGTCCTCTACAACCCGGCCGCGTGCTACGCGGGAATTTGCGGTGTCTACACGCTGGAGATCTATGACTCGGACGCGGGCATCAACTACGCGACCACCGGCGGCGGCTGGGTGTGCAACGGCGGCGCGTGCGAGGGCGGACCCGCTCAGTCGGCGGAGTGCATCTCCGAGGACCCGCTCCCGTACGTGCTGACGAAGACCACCTCGACGACGTTCTACGCGTGTGCGGCCGACATCAACGGCGCGTTCAAGGGGCTTGGCAGCTTCTCGAGCACGCAGGCAACAGTGTACGAGATCACCCAGCTCGGGCCGGTCTCGGGCCTCGACGCACAGACGGTCTCGAGCATGTCGAGCTACTACTTCGGGAAGTCGGTGTTCACGGTCACCTGGCACCGCTACCGGTAGGAGGCGCGGAACCCCTTCCGCATCGGGCCGCCCACCCGGCGGCCCGATGTTCCCTTTTTCTGCTCATCCTCGAAGGGGCCGGATTGGGTAGTTATCTGCCCGTGCGGACTGACCCGGTCATGTCGGTAGGGCGTCCGCCGGGGACGTACATCTCCGACCTGCGGCCCTCCCGGGTCGCCACGGTCGAAGGGGTGATCCGCGAGCTCGAGCCGGTCCGAGAGGTCGAGACCCGCGAGGGCCAGCGGCGAAAGGTGCGCAACGGGAAGCTCCAGGATGCGACCGGCGAGATCTCCATCGCTCTGTGGGGTTCGGAAGTCAACCTCGCCGAGGTGGGCGACCGGATCCGCATCGTGGAGGGATGGGTGTCCGAGTCCCGGGGGCGACCCCAACTCTCGCTCGGGCGGAGCGGCAAGCTCGAACGCCTAGGTCGCTCTCCCTCCGGTTGACCGACCGGTTGGTGGCGAGCTCCCGCTCGCCTCCTGGGTCGGGCCCGGTCTCTTACGCGGGGGCCGCGGCCGTACTGAGAATGACCCGGAATCCGGGGGTCCCGTGGAGAGCGATTCCTCCGGCGTCCTCGATCAGAGCGGCCTCCCCGCCCTCGACGTTCTGGTTGTCGACGCTGCCGCGCCCCGCCACGACGTAGGCGACCCCGCGGCGTCGGTGCCCCACTTTCTGAAAGGAAGTCCCGTTGGCTACGAACTCGATGTCCAGGACATCCACCCCCGAGATGGACAGGATCGGGGCGCCCGCCCCGACCAAGGGGCGGAGGAGCGCGCCCTCGGCAGTGCGCGTGCCGGGGGATGGCTCGCTGGCCTGCAGTCGGACTGGATCGCCCGTTCCGCCCGTGGCCGAG
>JASHXS010000106.1 GCA_030043405.1 Thermoplasmata archaeon
ATCGCAGCTTGGCACGACCTTCCTCGGCGCCCGAGCCCAGCCATTCCCCAACTGACAGTAGTCAGCTACACTAATGGCGCTTGACAAGCGTCCAGAACGCGTGTGATCGGCGTCATCGGACTCGCGGCCAGGTCGACGGCGAGTCCCTCGCCCTTCCCCGGAGAGGCCCCAGCCTCTGCGGGTGCATGTGCCGACCGAACAGCGGCGCCGTGGCGCGGCCCGTGTGGCACAGGGCCGTTCTATTTAATCCCTACCAGCGCCGCGGACCGTTCCGCTGCCGGTCAGACCGGCGGCTGACCGTTGGACGTGAAGGCGTAGAGGTTCCCGTTCGCCGCGCAAACGAAGATGGCCCCGTCCTCGAGGACCGGCTGGGTGGAGAGCACACTGCCGGTCTTGTAGGTCCAGTCGAGCTGGGAGACGTACGTCCGGGTCGCGCTCACGTGACCGTTCGCCGTCTCGATGATCGCAATCCCATTGGCGGTCGAGACCCCCACGATGGCGGCCCCGACGGAGATGTTCAGGGCTACCTTCGCATTGGCGGCCGAAAGCGCGTACAAGAATCCCGAGGACGTCCCGACAAAGACGGTCGCCTGGCCGTTGGTCCGATTCTCGGAGAAGCTCAGCGAGGCGGTCACCGAACCGTCGGCCGCGAAGGACCACTGCTGCGCCCCAGTGGCCTGGGCCAGAGAGACCACTTTGTCGTTGGTGGATCCCACATAGACCGCGGTTCCGACGAGCATGGGAGCGGCCAGCACGGAGCCCCCGACCTGATGTGTCCACCGAGTCACGCCGGTACTCGCATTCAGCGCAACGACCGAGCCGTTCGACTCCCCCAGCACGAGGAGGTGCGTCGCCGCATTCAAGGACGGGGCGGTGAGCGCATGGCCCAGAGTGTCGGCCCACACGAGGCCCCCTCCCGATTCAGATAGCGCCTCGACCTTGCCCGAGGAACTCGAGGCGAAGACGGTGCCCCCGCTGAGGAGCGGGGAACTGACATTCCCGCCCACCGTAGCCGACCAAGCGAGGGTCCCCGTCGAGAGGTGTACCGCGTCCAGCGTTCCGTCACTGGCGCCGATGAACACCAGCCCCTGCCCGACGTCCACGGCAGGAGAGCCGTAAATCGCCGCCCCGGTCCCGAGCGTGAAATTCCAGAGCATCCCCCCGTTCGTAATGTCGACGGCATAGAGGGACCCCTTCGAGTTCGCGACGTACGCGACACCATCCACGATGGCGGGTGAAGTGTCGAAGCCGGCACCCCGCTCTGGCTCGAAATGCCAGGCCAGCTGTTCCCAGTTGTTCCCGCCGGGGAAGATGAGGTAGTTGTACGTAAGGTCGTTGGACTCGTATCCCACGCGACCCGGACCGCCCCCGAGCTGGTCCCACGAGTTGGTCACATCGAGCGGAACCGCCACGGTCTGGGAGGCGTTGGGTCCGGTCGCCACGAGGGCGCTGAGACCAAACGAGGCATCAGCTGGCACCGTCACGGTCGTGAGCGCCAACGACCCGTTCGCGGCCGCGGTGACGTTCTTGAGGGAGCGGCCGTCCAACGCGATGTTGACTTTCACGGAACGGCCGAATCCCCCACCCTTGACAGTCAAGGTCGTCCCCGGGGCTGCGAACGAACTGGAGGCCTCGAGGTGGGGACCCTGGGTCGAATAGTTGACGGAGAAAGTGGTCTGGGCCCCGACCAGATCGGATTGCCCCGAAACGGAGGCGGCGGTGGCGTAGGCCGTGTAGCTTCCCCCGGCCGCCGGGACTGGCAGCGCCAACTGCCAAGAGGTCGTGAGCCCGTTGGGCGAGTGCAGAGTCGCAGGGTTATCGACCGGACCAGGCGACCAGGTCCCCGTGGCACCATCCCACCACGGGCCGTCGGAGCCTCCCGATTGGATCGCCACATCGACCATCGCCACACCTTTCGGATCCGTCGCGTTCCCTCGAATCGTAAGGCTACCTGCAGGATTTGCCAACGAACTGCCCGTGACGGGCGAGCTCAGCGTAGTGGTCGGGAGAGTCGTGTCGTCTCCCCCTCCCACCGCAAAATCGTAGAGGTAACCGTTGGAGCTGGCCACGATGATGTTGCCGGCGTACACCGCGGGCGAGCCGGTGATGTAGCCACCTGTCTGGTACTGATAGAGCTGGGCGCCGCCGTGAACCGCGACCACGTCGAGGAAACCCGCCACATCACCGGTAATCGCGACGGCCGTGCCGTGGCCCCCAGCGATGGCGGGCGACGCGATGGACTCGGTCTTTGTAGGGTCCTGGTACACCCAAAATTCCGCCCCCGTCTTGGCATTCAGGTCGATGAGGCCCTGTGGATAACCGAAGATGAGGTTCGTGCCGTCGATCGCCGCGGTCGAACGAGATACTCCGCCCGAGTGCCCGGCTAGTTTGTCGAAGTTGGTCTCCCAGATCAAAGTGCCGTTGTTGAGGTCAAGAGCGTAGGCGTACGAGATCTTGTTGATGGCATAGGCGACCCCCTGGGCAAACCCATTGACCCCCGGCGCCGAGATTGCGACGCCGGCGGCAACGTCCCAGTCTCCCTGGTTCGGTTCGAGACACTGGAAACGCCACAGGAGTCGACCGGTCAATGCGTTCAGCGCGTAGACGGAAGAGTCCGGGTTGTCCGTCCCGAACAGTACCATCGGAACCCCTTCAGCATTGACGACGTACGAGGCGGAGTCCCAGCTGCCGGCCGTTACGTTGTAGCCGGTGAACGACCACTCCGTGCTCAGGTTCTCTGCATTCAGTGCCAAGAAAGGTCCGGACGAGGACCCGTCGTCCAGCGTCCCGATGTACAGGGTCGGTACGCCCTTCGGCGGTGTCGCGAGGGTCGGTGTGGCTTCGATGGGGGCCGGGCTGATCACCGCTGCCTGGACCGCCCCGGTGGTGCTGTTGAGCCGGAAGATGGTCGGGTTCACGAACGTAGCGGTGTAAACGCTCCCGTTGTAGACCAGCGGCGACGAGAGGATCGGGGATCCCAGCCAGACTCCCCAGACAATTTGCCCGTTCGCTATGTTGATGGCCAGGAAGTCTCCGCCTTCCGTGCCGACGTAGGCGAGGGCCTCGTGCAGCAGGGGATCGTAGGCGACTACGGGGGAATCGAGCGCCGAACCGTACAGGTCGGTGTCCCAGGCAACTCCCAGTTGCGAGGCATTCGTGGACGACAGGGGGCTATTGGAGGCGAATCCATGGAGGAGAGGGGATTGGTGCAGCTCGGGCCAGTTGTACGCGGCGCTCAGCGGAACGACGGGTGCGAAGGCCGACGAAGCCACCAGGTCCGCCGGACCGGGGCCCGGTGCGCTCCGGGGCGCGGCGGCGAGAGTCGTACCCACGCCTCCGGCTGGGAGGGCCACCAAGATCACTACGGCCGCCACGAGCACCACGGACCGCGCTATCGTGGCCCGGTGGTTGCGAGTCCCCGTCATAGGGGGCGCTGACGTCCGGGGGGTGGCATTAGGGTGTCGGGTGGGCCTCCCAACCAGCGCCGCTACCATCCTTGTCCGCGCCGGACTTCGGCAGTCGCCGATCGGTTCCCAAATCTGCGCAGCGGGCGGGGGATCTGCGCTGGACGATTCCGGTTTCGGCGTCCATGGACTCTCCCTAGCCGCAACTTCGTGCCGCGTCGGAGGGTTTAACTCCCCCTTCCACGAAGATATACGGCGCGACCGGAGCTCCCGCCGGCTCTGGACTCACGCTCCATGCACCCAGCTCGACCGCTCCTTGGCCTGCTTGCGGTATCGCTCGCAGTCTTGTTCGGGGTCTCGGGAGTCGCCATCGGTTTCCCATCCCAGGTCCCGCAGGCGGTGTCCGGAGTCGGCCAATCGGCCCCAGCCGCCCAGCCAGCTGCGGAGGCCACCCTCCCGATCTCGCTCCAACTCAACGACAGCGCTGTGTACCTGAACCAGAGCTTCTGGGGAACGACGATTTCGGCGCGGGCCCCGTTCTTTGCGAACGAGTCCGCTCTGATCAACGCCACGCCCGCGCGTGTCGCACTCTGGCCGGGGGCTTTTGCGGCCGACGAGTACGACCCGTTCAACAACACGCTCTGGTACAACGAGTACTCGGAGTCCACTGCCCAGACGAGCGAGGCGCAGTTTGTGGCGTGGTGTAAGTCGATCAACTGCACCGCGATCATCGAACTCCCCGGTGAGATCAACAACCCCCAATTCGCGGCCCAGGTGGTGTATTACACCGAACACAACCTCTCGTTCACCCCGGCATTCTGGGAAATCGGGAACGAGCCGGCCCTCTGGTACCACTGGACCAACAGCGGTTCGATGTGGTGGGACTGGGGAGCGACAACGCCGGCCCCGTCGCCTACCCAGTACGCCTGGGAGGAGTACAACTACACGGTGGCGATTCACGCGATCGATCCGAACTTCAAGTTCATCGGACTTCCGGGGGTAGGTCCAACGTACCCGTACACCCTCTACCAGTGGATCAACGCCACCATCGCCCTCGACGGACCGAACATGACCGGAATGGCCGCGCATGTCTACCCGGTGCTCTCGGGCAGCACCGACTCCCTCCAGACGTACTTCGCCGACCTGAATGCCTCGAACCCCAACTCCATCCCGGGCCGGACCCCTCGCCTCGAGCAGTACGTCGCGACGGCGAAGCAGTACAGCGAGAGTTGCCGACTCCTAGGTTGCGGGAAGATCCCACCGATGTTCACGGAACTCGGCTCGGCCATCTCGGGGCGTCCCGACGCGGACAACTACGGGGAGAAGTTTGCCGGTGGCCTCTTCATGGCCGCCGAGATCGTCCAGTCCTTCGAAGAGAACATCACCACGGTCGAAGCGTACGCGACCGTCCTCGATACAGACAACTCCTGGTACACCATCTCGGGTGACCCCCGACCGATGTACACGATCTACTCGGACTTCTTCTCCCATCTTGGGGACGTGGCCCGATCCGTGAACGTCACTTCGTCCAGCCCGCCGTTGAGCGCGAATGTCTACGCTACGACCACCGTGGCCCCGACGGACGGCGGCCGCGAGGACCTGATGCTGGTCAATACTAATGTGAACGACGCGGTGAACTTTACTCCGGTTCTGCCCGCTTACACTCCCGGGACGCCGGTTGAGGTGTGGGTGTGGAACGGAAGCGAGTTTGCCGGCCCGAACGGGCCTTCCGTGGCGGCCGCCACGGTGGCCCCGGTCGCGGAGTACTTCTCGGGGGGGCTACCCACGAACTGGACTGTGCTGCCTCAGTCGATCGTCCTCTTCGAAGCTCGTCCCGGGGGCGCCTACCCGGTCGAAGTCACGGAAACGGGACTGCCCAACGGGACCCGATGGTACGTCGGGGTCGGCAACTTCTCGGCCTCCAGTGAGTCTTCGAACATCACCTTCTTCCTATCGCCTGGGGAGTATGCCACGACCGCGGGCCCGGCGATCGGAGTGCCCGGGCACATCAAGTCCGAACGTTGGGCACCGGCTCCCTCCACGGCCTTCGCCGTCACGGACACCCCGGTGGAACTGACGGTTCGGTACACCCTCCAGTATGCCCTCACGCTCGCAGTCAGCCCGACCGGGTCGGGCACCATTGGACCCCCGCTCGCCTGGGCGGATGCCGACTCGACCGTCTCGCTCACCGCGATGCCGGCTCCGGGGTACGGGTTCGTAGCCTGGTATGGCTGGGGACAGGGGAGCGTGAACGGCTCGGCCAACCCGGCCGTGGTGACCGTCGACCAGCCTCTCCACGAACGCGCCATCTTCGTCCAAGGCTTCCCGGTCACGTTCGAGGAGATCGGCCTTCCCGCAGGGACGAACTGGAGCGTCACGGTCCGGGACCTCGTGGTACGGGGGACTTCCTCGAACCTGACCGTGGCCGAACCCAATGGAACGTACAACTACGTGGTTTCGGACGTCGGGGGCTATCACCCGTACCTGGCGACCGGATTCGTCCAGGTCCAAGGCGGCCCTGTCACCGTCGTCGTCGAGTTTGGCGTGACACCGTACTACTACCCGGTGACGTTCGAGGAAAGCGGGCTCCCCGCCGGCACGGCATGGTCGGTGACCGTCCGCACGACGGTGTTGTCCGGAACGACGCAGAACCTGACGTCATCCTTGACCAACGGGACGTACGGCTTCCAGGTCCCGGACGTCGGCGCCTATCACGCGACGCCCGCCTCCTCGTCGGCGCACGTCGACGGGGGCGCTCTCACCGTCGAAGTAGTGTTTGCCCCCATTCAGACAGTGTATCCTGTCAGTTTCTTCGAATCCGGCCTCCCGACCGGGGATTCTTGGTCCGTGACCATCCGCGGGGTGACGGTGGATTCCACCAGCCCCGCCCTCCAATTCAGTGAACCCAATGGAACCTACACGTACTACGTCGGCCTCCTCTCCGGGTACCGCGCCTCGCCCCCTCAGGGGGGCGTGACGATCGTCGGCGACTCGTCCATCGTCCAGATCAACTGGACCCTCGACCCGATCATCTTCGGCTACCCGGTGGTGTTCCAAGTCGCGAACCTGGCGCCCGGCAGCGGCTGGTCGGTCAGCGTGGGCGGCCACAACGCCTCCACGACCGATTCCACCCTCACGTTCCTACTGGCGAACGGCACGTGGCACTTCGTGGTCACCGCCCCGGCGGGGCATTACGCGGTGCCGGG
>JASHXS010000107.1 GCA_030043405.1 Thermoplasmata archaeon
GTCTGGATCATCGAGCCGTTCCGTCCGACGACCCGGGGAATGCGGGCCGGTGAGACCGTGACGATCGTCCCCTCCTCGAGCTTGCCGAGGCCGTCGCCGAGCATCGTGACCCCGATCCGGCCGGTCGCTTCCAGGCTCTCCACCCGGACCACGACGGCGTCCCCGACGTGGAGGAACTGGTCGGTCTCCCCGACCTCCACCTTCCACGGCGTGCCCGTGACGTGGAGCGGCGCCCACCGGGGGGCGCCGATGTCGAGCAGCCAGAAGGTCGTCTGGCAGTCCGTGACGGTGCCGAGGACGGTGTCCCCGGCCTTCGGGATGTAGCGCCCCGAGAGCGGGACGACCGAGACGAAGGGCGGCCGGGGCGAGAGGAGGCCCAGGACGCTGGCGTACACCTTGCCGCCGACGCGGTACGTGCCCGTGCCCGGCTTCAGCCCCTGGCTCGGGAGCTCCTCGCCGGGGAGAACTAGTATGCGATCCCCAGAGGGATGCGAGGAAGAATCCCCGCGGCCACGCCGACGGTGGCCCGACCGATGTCCTTGGGACATTTTGTGTGCTGCACCGGCCCGCGCGACGAGGGGGGGCTATTTAACCAAGGCGGTCTCGGCGGCGCCGCGCGTGCGCGCGTTGAGCTTCTCGTACAGCTCCGTCTGGACGCCGGCGGGGATCTCGATCACCCCGGTCCAGGAACCGTCGCCCATCCATTGCTCCTCGAGCAGCCGGCCGATCCCCTTCAGCTCGCCGATGACGCGGGGGTAGTGCTGGGCGGGAAGGCGGATCCGCACCTTTACGACGTCCAGCCGGATCGGCAGGAGCGGTCGCAGCTTGGCGAGGACCTCCTGCACCTGCGCATCCACCGGCCGGAACGGGTCGATGTGGACCTTCGCCTCCACCATCGCGGCCTCGATGCGGGCGGGCGGGTGGGGGGCGCCGGTCTGGGGGTTCATCGCGTTGCGGGCGATGGTCTGGACGATCTGCTTGTGCTTCGCCGCCTGGAGCTGGTGGCGCTGCTCCGTGGTGACCTGAACCTCGCCCTTCTGCACGATCTGCTTCGCGATGGCGGCGAGGTCGCGGGTGTGGAACGTCTTCTCGAGGAACTCCTCCGAGATCTTGTCCCCCTTCTTGGCGTCCTTGAACACCTGGTCGAGCGCGAGCTTGTCGTGCAGGTCGACGTCCTTGCCGTCCTTCAGGTCCTGGACGGCCTGCGGGTCGACCAGGACCTCGAAGCGGTTCCCGCCCGTTTCCCACCGGGCGATGACGGCGTCCTCGACCTTGACCATCGGGACCCGCCCGCCTCGGACCTACGGTCGGCCCGGGCGCGAGGGAGCCGACGCGGCGGGGAGACGCGCGGTGTACTTCTGGATCTCATCGGCGGCGAGCCGGGTCATCCCCTTGCCCTGGTCGACCGTGCACACCTCGACCTGGGCGAGACTCCCGCCCTCGTCGAGCCCGGCGCGCAGTCCCTCCAGCGCGAGGAGGATCGCCCCGTCCCGGTCGAGTCCGGGTTTGTACTTCTGCTCGAAGAGCTCCATGACGGGGCCCTTGTTGCCGCCGGTGCTGGCGGCCTTGAAGCTCGTGAGCGACCCCGAGGGTTCGGTCTCGAAGAGACGGATCCCTCCGTCGTCATACCCGCCGACGAGCAGCGCCGTCCCGAAGGGCCGCACTCCACCGAACTGGGTGTACTGCTGCTTGTAGTCGCAGATCTTCCGCACCAGGACCTCCACGCTCATCGGCTCGGAGTAAGTGACCCGGTTGACCTGGGCGGCGAGACGGGCGTAGTCGACGAGCACTCGGGCGTCCGCGACGAGGCCGGCCGTCGCGCACGCGATGTTCTCATCGATCTGGTGGATCTTCTCGAGACTGGCCGCCTCGGCCAGCTTCGGGTTCGGGATGCGGCGGTCGGCGATCAGCGCCACCCCGCCGTTGTACACCACCCCGGCGGTGGTCGCCCCGCGACGGACCGCCTCTCGGGCGTACTCGACCTGGAACAGCCGGCCATCGGGCGAGAAGACCGTGATGGCTCGGTCGTAGGCCATTTGGCCCGGTTGCATCTCCATCGAGCGCGCCTCGCTCGGGCACTCGGGTGCCCTTTATAACGAACGAGGGGGCGGTAACTTCTCCGTCAGCGGATTACGACCCGACGGCGTCCGCCCGCCCGCCTTCGCCCGAAGGCCCGACAAGGGTAAGTGCGACCGGGCGAGGTTGACCTGATGGCGGAATCCGGCGGGACCCGCCCGCCGAGCCGGCTGGCCGGTTCCAGTTCTTCGTATCTGCGGTCGGCGGCCGAGCAGGCCATCGATTGGTATCCGTGGGGCCCCGAGCCGTTCGAAGTGGCCCGTCGCACGCGCCGCCCGATCCTGCTGGACATCGGCGCTTCGTGGTGCCACTGGTGTCACGTCATGGACGAAGGGACGTACGCCGATCCCGAGGTCGCGAAACTGCTCCGGCAGGACTTCGTCGCGGTCAAGGTCGACCGCGACGAGAATCCTGAGGTCGACCGCCGCTACCAGCGTCAGGTCGGGGCCCTGACCGGCGAGGGCGGCTGGCCGCTCACCGCTTTCCTGACGCCGAGCGGCGACGTCTTCCTCGGGGGCACCTACTTCCCGCCGACCGACGGCCACGGGCGCCCCGGCTTCCGGCGGGTCCTGCGGGAGGTCGCCCGACTGTGGAAGGAAGAGCCCGAAAAGATCCGGGAGAACTCCGCTGCCGTCCAGGGGGCGCTCGAGCGCATGCGGACGGCCCGCGCGCACGGGGACCCCGGCGCGGAGCAGTTGTACACTTCGGTCGTCGCCGAAGTATACTCCAGTTACGACCCCGTCCACGGAGGCTTCGGGACCGCTCCGAAATTTCCCCACCCGACCGCCGTGTCGCTCCTCCTGTGGGACGCTCGGGCGCATGGGCGGGCCACCAGCGACGAGCGCGCTCGGGAGACCCTGGAGCGGATGGCGGACGGAGGGATGTACGACCAGGTCGGCGGTGGGTTTCATCGCTACTCGGTCGACGAGGGCTGGCACGTGCCTCACTTCGAGAAGATGGGCAGCGACAACGCCGCCCTGCTGGCGGTCTACGTGGAGGCGGCCCAGCGGTTCGGCGGAGAGCGCTTCACGGAAGTGCTCCGGGGTACGATCGCCTGGGTCCGTGGGACCCTCCAGGACCCCGCAGGCGGCTTCGGCTCCAGCCAGGATGCCGACAACGCGCCCGGCGACGACGGGAGCTACTTCACGTGGAGCCGCGGCGAGCTCAAGTCCGTGCTGTCGGCCGACGACCTGCGATTCGCGAGCCGATTCTTCGGCGTTGGGACCGACGGTCGGATGCCGCACGACCCCGACCGAAACGTGTTGTTCCGCCTGCTGCCTCTGGCAGAGGCGGCCGCCGGCCTGCCCGCCAGCGCAGACCCACCGGCCGCCCTGGCTCGTGTGGTCGAAGCCCTGGCCCACGCCCGGGCCCAGCGGCCGACCCCGACCGTCGACCGAGCTCTCTACGCGGATATCAACGGGAAATTCATCGCGTCGTTCGCCCGGGCGGGGGCGTACCTCGACGACCCGGCCATCCTGGCCGACGCCCGACGGGCGGCGGACCGATTCCTCCAGGACGCGTACGATCCGGAGACCGGGGTCGCTCACCGGCTCGACCAGGGTCGAGGCTTCGGTCGGGGGATGCTGGAAGACCAGGTCGCCTTCGCGGCGGGCTTGCTCGAGCTGGCGGCGGCACTGGCCGAGCCCCAGTAC
>JASHXS010000108.1 GCA_030043405.1 Thermoplasmata archaeon
ACCACCGACCGGCCGGCGGCGACCTCCGCCCCGTCGACCGTCTGGGTCACGGGCCGACTGTTCGACCCGTCGATCGACGCGGGCGTCGGGGCCGCCCTTCTATCGCCCTGCCCCGTGACGGCCCCCGCGTGCGTGCCCGTCGCGACCGGATACTCGGACTCGGGCGGGTTCTTCAACTTCAGCGTCCCCTCGGGCGCCTACAACGTGAGCATCCGGGCGGACGGGTACCAACCGTTGAACGCGTTCGCCAACGCAACGGTCCCCCCTTCGGTCGACCTGGGAACGATCGACCTCGCCGGACTCGATTGGTTATGGGGCAACCTGACGCTCGACCCCTGGCGTCAGATCGCCGTCTGGTTGACCCCCACCTCCTCCGTGCGCGTGACGATGGCCCCGCCGGGTCTGGTCGGGTTCTGTTCCGGTAACGGGCTCGGTTGTGCCCTCTCCGCGCTGAACGGACCCGCCGGAACCCCAGCCGGGACCGGGGGCGAGTTCCAGTCCCCCTCGTTCCTCGGATACTTCCAGGCGTTGGAGGTGTTCGTTCCGGGGTTCGACTTCTCGGTCGTCAGCGTCAACGTCACGGCCGGCGAAACGAGCCTGCCCACGGCGGCCTGGCCCCATCCGCTCCTCTGGAGCGTCGTGACGGGCACCCTCTGGGATGCCGAGAACGAGAGCCTCTCGGGTGGCTACGAGAGCCCCGCCCCGTGGGCGGTGGTGGCGGTGTTGAACGACATCTCGGCCCCGCCGCAGAGCTACCTCTTCGGCCTGGTCACCCCCCAGCCCTCGGGGCTCCCGGCCATCTCGGCGACCGCCGAGGGGGAGTACGCGGCGCTCGTGCCCTCGGGAGGGACGAACGTCACGGGAAACATCACCGCCGCGGACCCCAACCAGTACTACCCGTCGTTCCGGGGGATCGACGCGGTGTTGGGACCCCCCGGCAATCTCACCTTCGCGGCCCCGCCGATCGGCCTCGTGCCGTTCGGGTGGGCCGAGGCCACGCTCGTGAACGCGGTCACGGGAGAACCGATCACGACGGGGGTGGGCGTGAGCGCCAGCTTCTACGACCCGGCGATCCCCATCGTCGGGTCCACCACGGGCGAGAGCAACACCGGGGGTTTCGTGAATCTCTCGGCTCCGTCGGGGAACGCGGTCGATTTCACCTTCCAGACCACGACGGCGTTCAACGGGTCGAGCTTCCAGGCGGCCGTGACGCCCGGGAACACCACCTGGCTCTCCGGCGCCACGGGGCCGAACAACTCCACGTCGATCTCCATTCGGCTGGCGCCCGACGGCTACGTGGCCAGCGCGTCGGTGAACTACACCTATCCGGTCGGCTACAATGGCACCCTGTACGACCCCATCACCGAGCAGCCGGTGCCCCTCGCGCTGGTCACCGCCTCCAGCCCGGACCCCCTGCAGCAGCCGGACAGCTCGCTCCGGTCGAACGACCTCGGGGAATTCTTCACCCTCGCCCCGATCGGACCCGACGATACCGTCTCCGTCGTCGCGGCGGGGTTCGTCCCGCAAAGTTTCCCTCACTTCGACGTCACGGCCGGCAACCGGACGAACGTCTCCACCCTGGACCTGACGGCGATGGGCCTCCTCGCGGGCGAGGTCGTGACGATCCCGGGCCTCTTCCCGGTCCCCGACGCGACCGTCACGGTCTGTCCAGCGGTCGGTCCACCGGTCTGCAACGTGGCTTACACGAATTCCACCGGCGAGTACTGGGTCGCGACGGCCCCTGGAACGGTGACCATCACCGTCTCCGCGGTCGATGAGGTCGCCAACTCCACCGGCACCGCCGTCGTGACGGCGGACGGATGGACGACGGCGCCCACGATGGAGCTCCTCGGGGACTCCGAGGTCGAGGGGACGGTGCGCGGGCTCCCGGTGGGGTTCCCGCTCGCCGGGGCGACCGTGAGCCTGTGTTCCCCGTACGGGAACCCGACCGGTCCGTGCGACTACTCCGTGACGACGCCCACGTCCGGCCAGTTCACCCTGTACGCGGTGCCGGCCTCGTACATCCTCGTCGTCTCCGCCCCGGAGTTCAACACGACGTACACGCCGATCGGGGTCCCGGGAGGTTCCGTGATCGACCTCGGGAACGTCCCGCTGGCGGCGTACGGGCTCGTCCAGGGCGAGGTCCGAGACGCCGACGACCAGTCGTACGTGGACGGGGCGACGGTGTATGCGTGCACCCTCGGGTCGGACGCCATCTGCACCGTCGCGGTCCAGAGCGACGCCGCGGGGTCGTTCGAACTGACCGCTCCCCCGGGCACCGTGGTGCTCCTCGTGACGGCGTCCGGCTTCCTCCCCGCCGACCAACGCGTGGACGTGGACAGCGGGGCCAGTGTCGTCTCGCCCACTATCGAGCTCACGCCCGTGGGAGGCGTCGGCCCCTTCGCCGTGAGCGGCCGCGTGGTCGAGTCCACGAATCGTAGCCTCGGGATCGCGGACGCCGCCGTCGAGTTCCGGGAAGCCGGAACGGCGGCGTATTCGACCGTGACCGGGGCGGGCGGGAGCTACTCGATCAGCGTGCTGGGAGGGAGCTACGAGCTGGTCATCGGCGCGGCCGGCTTCGCGGCCGTGTCGTACAACCTCTCGGTGGCCGCGAATCTGACGGGGGTCGTGACCGCGCTCGCGACGTGGGACTGGAACGTCACGGTCCAGGTCCAGGACGGGCTGACGCGGTCTCCGGTCTCGGGGGCGACGGTCGCGACGGCCGCCGGCCCGCTGGGCGAGACGGGAGCCGCCGGCACCCTGTTCCTGGAGCTCCCGAACGGCACCTATCCCGTGGGGGTCACGGCGACCGTGGGGTCGGTGACCTACGGGGCGGTGACCGTGGACCTCGTCGTGGCCGGGCGACCCGTGAGTACCCTCGTGACCCTCTACCTCCCACTATGGGTGCTCACGGGGACTGTGGTCGCCGCCAGCAGCGGCCTTCCCCTGGGATCGGCCCAGCTCAGCGTCGTCGGCACCGTGGTCGATGGAGCGAGCTATCTGGCCGCCGGCACGACGAACGCGAGCGGCGCCTTCGCCCTCGCGCTCTACGCCGGTACGTACACCGTGTCCGCCTCGCACGGAGGGTACTCGACGGGCACCGAGGTCGTGACGGTCAGCGACGGCGCGGGGCCGGCCCTGCTCCGCCTCTCCGTGGCGCCTCCCCCGGCCGCCACCGGCGCCCACGCCGCCGGCTGGTTCAACTGGGAGGTCGGGGCGGGTCTGGCCCTGTTGGCCGGGGCGGGCCTGTTGGCGGCGTGGGGGGTCCGGCGGCGACCCCCGCGGGCATCCCCCGGCGACCCGACCGAGCCGACGTACGTCTGGTCGGACGCCCCGGAACAGGGTTGAGGGGCGCCGGAGGCCTGCGCCGCCGCCGCGCCGGGAATCAGACAAATCCCTCCTAAAATGTCGCCCGGGCCACACCCTCTACATATACTGGGGGAGGGTGGCTCGCGTTAGCATGGTTCGGGGCTCGGGAGCCGGGACCTCCCACTCAGTCGGGGCGCGATGGTAGGCCAGCGCAAGTTGCTGCGCCTGCGACCGTGCCGGGGCTGCGGCCACCTTCGGGGCAGTCATTACATCTCGGCGGACGGCGGCTCTCGTCAGCGCCACTCAACCGCTCGCCCGGGACTGCTGGGCCCGATGCCGTGCCACGTCGTGCAGTGCGGGTGTGCGGGGTACTCGGACGCCCCGACCGGCCTTCCATGTCCGGTGTGCGCTCGAAATTACCTCACCCGGTCGAGCCTCGAGGTCCACCTGGCGAAGACCCATGTCGGACTGGCCCGACGCGAACGTTCTATGTTGCTAGACATTACCCTTCGCACGGTGGTTTCCTGGCCATGAACGACCCCCGGAGCGGAATCGCGTCGAACCCCCCTGTAACGCGGCGGGCCCCCCGCCGATACCTGACCCTCGTCGTCGGGATCGCGGTGGCGCTCCTCTTCCTCCTGCCCACCGGTCTCATCGGCTCGTCCGCCCTCCAACCCGGGGCCACGTCGTCCACCCCGGTCGTCGCGACGACCCCCGTCGCGAGCCCGACCACCGCGCCGGCCGCCGGCTCCGGCTCCTCCGGGAATCTGCCGGGTAGCCATCCCGCGGACGATCTCCCGGCCACCAGCCCCTACCCCTCCAGTGACGATGCCCGGTTCTGGGCCGCCTCGATCGCGGCGGGGGCGAACAATTCTACCTCTTCCCCCGCTTCGAACGCTCCTTCTCCCATCTTCGCGACTACCACCCCACCGGAGGGCTGGTTCACCGGCACGGTGAACAACCAGTCCGACCCCACCCAGAACGTCTCCGGCGTCACCGTCCAGGCCTTCGCGCTGGCGACCCCCGACCCCTGCCCGACCAGCGGGGCCAAGGCGTGTACGCCGGCGACCACCGGAAGTGCCGGCACGTTCAACGTGACGTGCGAGGCGGGCAGCGACTACGCGAGCTTCATCAAGACGAACTGGGCCGAGAACGTGACGTACGCGACGTGCGTCACGAACGAGACGGTCTCGCTCGGCACCATCCTCCTCTCGCCGGACGGCTTCATCACCGGGCGGGTGCTCGCGGACTACCCCGGCGACCCGGCGATCGCGGGCGTCACGGTCGAGGGCTGCTCCCGAGGCTGCGCGGTCGTCGACACCCAGGTGACCACCAATTCGACCGGCGGATTCCGCGCCGCGGTGCCCCCCGGATTGGCGGGGGAGCTCCTCTTCCTGGCACCGAGCTCGACCCCGATCTACCAACAGAACTTCACCTACGTGGAGGCACCAGAGGGCGGGACCGTTAACATCGGGGTCGTCTACCTCGAGCCGAACTCCCTCGTCAAGGCCGAGATCTACGACATCGACACGAACGCTCCGCTGGGATCGGGCTACATGGCGATGACCATCTGCTCGGAGCTGACCCAGGTGTGCGGCCCCCAGGGCCCGACCGTCGAGTCGGGGAACGTGGTCGAGGCCGTCGGCCCGCCCGGACCCGACTACGCCGAGGTCATGGCGGTGGG
>JASHXS010000010.1 GCA_030043405.1 Thermoplasmata archaeon
GGGCCGTCCGGCTCAGCTCGCGGCTCCTTCCGACAGCCGTGATGACGTACGCCAATCCGGTCTGGCGTCGAGGTCTCGCCCGAGCGTGCGCGGAACTCGCGCGCGCGGGGGCGACGGGGCTGATCGTGCCCGACCTCTCGTGGGAAGAGACGGCCCCGTGGCGAGGGGCCACGCGGTGGGCCGGCCTGGACCTCGTATTGTTCGCCGCCCCCGGTACGCCCCGGGCCCGAGCGGAGCGGATCGCCGGGGCGAGCCGCGGCTTCCTCTACCTGGTGTCGCGGTACGGCACCACGGGGGCCGGGGGAGCCCAGTCGGCGGGAGAGCTCCGCCAGCTCGTGTCGGCCGCCCACGCCGCCGCTCCGCGACTGTCGGTCCTGGTCGGATTCGGCATCCGCAATCCTGAGAGCTGCCGCGCGGTACTGTCGAGCGGGGCGGACGGGGTGATCGTCGGGACGGCGCTGGAGGAGCGACTGGACCGGGGGTTGTCGCCCGATGGCCTGGCGCGGTGGCTCCGCCATCTCCCGCCCAGCCGCCGTCAGCCCGCAGGCAGCGGAGGGGGTTGATGGAAGCCCGAGCCCATCATTATCAGGGGGAGCCCGCTGCCCATCCCATGCGCCGGCCGCTCCGCGCCGTAGCGCCGCTGATGCTGGTGTTGGCGGTCGCCCTCATGGGCCTGCCGTCGTCGACACCCGTCCCCGTCGGCGCCGCGAACGCGCACGTGGGCGCGGCCGCGCTCACGGGAGGGGCGGCGGGGACCCCGAGCCTGCCGGTAGGCGCCGCCCCGGCTACCCCCACTCCAGCGAGCTCCACCGCGCCGACCTGGGTGAACCTCTCCTCGAACGTGGTGTCCCCGGTCCCGTTCATCAATCCGCTGGTCTCGTACGATCCGGACTATGGCGGGGTGATCTACTACGGCGGGCTGGGCTGCGGCCCGGCGGCCTTCAACCAGACCGGGTGCTTCTCCGCCTACTACTCCCAGGCGACGTGGGAATACAGCGCCGGCACGTGGGAGAACATTTCTTTCAAGGTCGGTGGCGGGCCGAACGTCAACGCCTTGGACGACCTATCCGCGATGGTCTTCGACCCGCAGCTCCAGGAGCTCGTGCTCTGGACGCAGGTCGGTCTCGCGAACCAGTTCTTCTTCTACGCCATCTACGTCATGACCTGGGCGCTCGGACCGAACGGCTGGACGAACCTCAGTCTCGCGCAGTCGGCCGAGCCCAGCTCCATCGGCTGGATGACGTACGATCCGGCGGCCTCGGAGATCGTGGCACTTTCGCCGAACGGTTCGACGTGGACTTTCTCCAACAACACCTGGAATCTCCTCCCCAACTCCCTCGATACGGTCCACCACAGCTGGGCCGGCGCCATGGCGTGGGACCAGGATGCCGACGCCATCGTGATGGACGGGCTCGGGCCGGACCGCAACAACACCTGGACGTTTGCCGGGGGGGTGTGGACGAACGCGACGCGCCCCGGTCCCGCCCCGTCCGGGGACGGCGGCACCTCCCTTCCGCTCGAATTCGTCCCCGAGTTGAACGGAATGGTCGAGTACGGCGGGGAGGTGGCGGCCAACGGCACCGCGGAAGGCGACACCACGTGGCTCTTCGCCTCGGGGGCCTGGAGCATCATCGCCTCCCAGGTCGGAGCCGGACCCCCGCAAGTGAACCCGACCGTCGAAGCGACCGTGGCCTCCCTCGCGGGCAGCGCGCTCTATTTCGATCCGGTCAATCCGTCGATCTGGCCCCAACCGTACGCATGGGCGCTGACCCAGGTCCCGATCGTCTTCCCGACGGAGTCCCCGTCGGATGCCGAGACGAACCACACCCTCACGATCGGCGGGGTCTACTACGGCCCGGCCGGAACGTACACGGTCCAACTGTCGGGACTTCCGCCCGGCTGCGTCCCAAACGGAACGTTCCCGTACACGTGCGAGCCGACCGAGCCCGGCACCTTCTCCGTTCAGGTGAATGTGACCGACTCGCAGGGCTTCTCCGGGATCGGTTCGGTGAGCGTGATCGTCGTGCCGGAACTGACCGCGCAGTTCGAGGCCTCGGCGTCGCCGATCGACACGGGGCAGTACTGGAACCTCACCATCGTACCGTCGTACGGCGTGGCCCCGTACTGGTACACCTACTCCGGGTTACCTCCCGGCTGCAGCTCGGGGTTGCCGCCCATCGTCTGTCGACCGGACCTGCCGGGTCGCTACTCGATCGAAGCGACCGTGAATGACAGTGCTTCCAGCAGTCGGCACTGGTTCGACAACCTGACCGTGGACCCGGCGCCGACGGTCACCATATCCTCGAGCGCGAGCTTGGTCGAGGTGGGCGAGGCCGTCAACTTCTCGGGCACTCAGGTCAACGGCACCGGCGCGCTCACACCGAGCTGGACCGGCCTCCCGACGGGGTGTACCGAGAACGGGGCGCTCGAGGTCGAATGCGTGCCGTCGGTCGCGGGGACGTACGTGGTCCAGTTCAACACCGTGGACTCGCTCGGTGACCGGGCGGTCGCGTCTGTCCCACTCACCGTGGTACCCGCCCTCGCCCTCACGGCGTTCGGGATCGTCCCCGGGAGTTCGGTCGTCGCGGGCGCCGGGATCGTCCTCGTCACCAACGTCACCGGGGGGATCGGCGCGGACCGATTCGTGTACTCGGGGCTCCCGAACGGCTGCAACACCACGAACAGCTCGACGCTCCGATGCAACCCCGGAGTCGGAAACTGGACCATCGGTGTCACCGTCGTCGATGCTCGGGGGTTCGAGGTGCAGGGGTCGCTCCGCCTGACGGTCACTCCCTCGAGCGGGGTCCCCGGGTGGGTCTACGGCGTGGTCGCAGGGGCCGCCGTGGCGGCCCTGGCCACGGCCGGTTTGTGGGTCCGCCGGCGACGCGCCGCCGCCCGGCGAGCCCAACTCGAGGACCCAGAAGACCCTGGGGTCCGCAAGTACGGGACCTGAGTGGGCCCGAAGCCGACGCTACGGGCGGATCCGTTCGAGGGAGAGGAAACGAACCGGCCCCTCGGGCGGCACCCCGGCCAGGAGGAACTCCTTCCGTACGCCCTGGGCGACCCGGACGCCGCCGGCGATGACCGGCCACCGCGACCGGTGGCTCTCGGGCACCGCCTGGACCAGGTACCGCGCGTGCGCGTGCTCGGGGTTCCGGGGATACGCGCGGAAATGGGCGCCGTACTTGAATCCGGTCTTGACCACGAGTTGGCGAGACCGAAGATCCCGGTAGGCGGCCATCCGCTCGCGGAACCCGGGGTCGAGCTTCCGACCCCGGGCCTCCAACCGGTCGAGGGGGACGGCCCGGCCGGTCTGGGCCTCCTTCAGCTCGAGCTGCCCGGTGGCGGCGAGGTACGTCGCCTCCAGGAGCGAGAGTTCGAGTCGCCCTCCCACGCGACTCCCGTAGGCAAGGGCGCGCCCGAGCTCCTCGACGGCCGCCGGGTCGTGCACCGTCACCCGGTCGACCGAGAGCCACCCTTCCGTCGGCGTCGCCAGCGGACGCGGCGGCAAGGCCCCGTTCGGGGACGGCCGTCGTACCCGGTAGTAGGTGAGGTCCGACTCCTCGTCCACCACGCCGAGCAGGAGTTG
>JASHXS010000109.1 GCA_030043405.1 Thermoplasmata archaeon
CGCCGGTCTCCCAGCAGCCCGATCTCTCCCCATTCCTTGCGAGGGTCCCCCCGAGGCTCCAACCCCGCGACATCGATGAGGACCGCACCCGCGGGGGCTCGGACGCGGTGGGCCAACTCATCCTCGAGGGCCCGTCGTTCGACAGGTCGCTCCAGCACTCGACGCCAACCCCGGCGCGCTCGGGGTTCGAGCTCGGACCAACCATGGGCCCGCTTGTGGAGCTGACGGGTGGTGAGGCCCCCGACCAGCTCGGCGCTTCGCCCGCCCACGGCCCGTAGCCTGACCAACCACTCGGCGTCGGTCCACGCAAACGTCGGGCCCGCCGCGGCCGGATATCCCGGCATCCGTTCGAGCGCCGACTGGGCCATCAGTTCGGCCGCTCGGACCGTCTTGTGGTAGTAGACGGTCTGGTACATCAGGGCTCGACCGACGAGAAAACCTTCGACGGCTCCCCGGCCCTTCTCGGCGAAGACCAGGCGGTTGCCGGCCCGCCGGATCGTCTCCAGCAGACGGACCGCGTCGATCGCGCCGTGGGCGACTCCGGTGTAGTGGGCGTCCCGCTGGAGGTAGTCGATGCGGTCGGCGTCCACCGCCCCGTGCAGCACCCCCCGGAGCACCGGGGCGACACGGCCGCGCCGGGTCGGGTCGACGAGTTCCGCCACGCGAGCCGGGTCGAGGTCCGCCCGCTGGAGTACCTTGGAAACATCGTCCGGGCCGGAGGTCCCGGTGATGAGGGCGCGCGAGAGGGCTTCGTGCCCGTGGCCGAGCACCTCCGACATCGACTGGTCGAAGGTGTGCGAGAACGGTCCATGACCGAGGTCGTGGAGGAGCGCCGCCGACCGGACGAGTTCCTGGTCCGCCGCGCTGAGTCCGAGGCGATCGGCCATCTGGCCGGCCACCCAGTACGTCCCCAGGGAGTGCTCGAGCCGCGTGTGGTTCGCGCCGGGAAAGACCAGGTGCGCGAAACCGGTCTGTCGAATGCCCCAGAGTCGCTGGAACTCCGGGGTGTTGACCAGCGCCAGCGCGGTGCCGTCGAGGACGACGGTCCCGTGGACGGGGTCGAAGATCGACTTGCGGGGCGACGCGGCGCGGGACCGTCGGGCCACGACTCCCCGAACAAATCCGGAGCATAAGCGCCGCCGCTCCGCCGGGCGCGTCACACCTTTTCGAGCAGATGGTTTATCACGCCTTGGGCGCTCGCTCCGCCGGAATGGCCACGCCGGGGACGGAGCATGCCGTGGTCGCCCCGCCGTCGGGGGCGCCCGTGGAGGAGGTCCGCCGGCTGTACCGAGAAGCCGCGGACGCCGAGGCCGGTCCGGATCACGACCGGTACGTGGGCCTGCTCAAGACCTTCCTCGCGGGTGTCGAGGCGCAGCTCCCAGCGCTCGGTTCGGCCGGGGAAGAGGTCGGCCCGTTCTTGGACGAGGCCGCGATGGCCTTCTACCGGAACGGCCAGGCGCCACTGGCCCGTCGGTCCGTCGACCTGGGTCTCACGCTCCAGCCCGGGTCCGTCAACCTCCTCCATCACAAGGCCCTCGTCCTGCTCGCTCAGAACGAGGACCTGGACGAGGCGGTGAAGCTCCTCGACCAGGCGCTCGTCGCGAATCCGCACGACCGGGCCCTGTGGGTCACGCGAGGGGACGCGCTGAAACTCCTGGGTCGTCCACGGGAAGCGGCCGAAGCGTACCTGAAGGCGCAACGGCTCGATGCCAGCTCGACCCAGTACGTCGACCGCGCGCTCAAGCTCGTGCCGGACGACCCCACCGCGCTCCGCATGAAGCTCGACCTCGCGCAGGCCCTCGGCGGGGACGTCAGCGCCCTCGAGGCGGCCGACGAGCTGCTGAAGAGCTCACCGAACGACGCGGGCCTGATCTTTGCGCGCGCGAAGCTGCTCGCGTCCCTGGGTCGCCCCTCGGACGCGTTGCACGCGCTCCCGGCCGCGTTGGTGGCCGGACCGGATGGGGACCCCGCCCAACTCCTGCAGGTGCGACTCCTCGTCGAGCTCGAGCGACTCGACGAGGCCCGTACGGCGGCGAAGACGCTCGTGGAGCGTAAGCCGACGCCTGACGGGGCCACCTTGGCCGAGATCGCACGGCTCGGTGCGGAAAAGTTGCCGGAGGTGGCCCTCCTCGCGCGCGAACGACTGGCCGAGGCCGACCCCCGCAACCTACAGAACCTCCACGAGCTCCGCCTCCTCGCGGTCCGGCTGGACCAGGGCGATATCGCCCTCGCCGCCTGCAAGACCGTCCTGGCCGCTCAACCGGACAACCTCGAAGCGATGAGCGGGGTCGCCGAACTCGAAGCCGCGGCGGAGCACGTCGACGCCGCGCTCGAGGCGTACCGCGCCCTCCACAAGGCGCACCCCCAGGCGGTTGCGGAGCTTCGGCGGGCGCTCGACCTGGCCCGCCAAGCGGGCCGCGAGGCGGTCGTCCACGAGTTCGCGGAAGCGATCATCTCCGAGGACCCGGGGGATGCCGGGGCCCAGGTCGAACTCGCGCGCTCGTTGGCGGCCGAAGGCGACACTCAGGGCGCGCTCCACGCGTATGACGCGCTGCTGGAGGCCCACCCCGGCCAGCTCCCGTACCTGCTCGAAAAGAAGGAGGTCCTCGCGACGAGCCAGGACCCCACGCTCCTGGCGCCGGTGCTCGACGAGCTGTTCCGACTCGACCCGACCCGCACGGACGTGGCCGTCGAGCGGGGCAACCTGTACCTGTCGATCGCCTACGGAACGGCCGAGCACTCCCCCGAGCGCGACCAGGCGGCCCGCACGGCCCTGGTCGCCTACGAACGGGCCTCCACCGACCCAGAGGCGGCGGCCGTCGCGGAACTCGGCGTCGCCCGGGCGTCTCGATTGGTCGGGGACGCGGACCGGGCGATCCGGTCGTACGAAGCCTTCCTCGCGCGTCCGGAGAACCAGGCGCGCAACGATGTACTGAAGGAGCTCGCCC
>JASHXS010000011.1 GCA_030043405.1 Thermoplasmata archaeon
ACGTTCATCGCGTCCTCGGCCTCGGCGTACGGCGCCGTCGACCGGGTGCCCACGCCCGAGAACACGCCGCTGAACCCGATCAACCCGTACGGAGTATCGAAGGCGTGCCAGGACATGTTGTCGTTCCAGTACGCCCTGAACTACCAGCTCCGCATCGTTCGGGGGCGGCTCTTCATCACCACGGGCCCGGGCAAGACGGGAGATGCCCTGAACGACTTCGCCCAGCGGATCGTCGCGCTCGAGGCGTCGGGCCGGCCGGGCCAGCTGGCCGTCGGCAACCTGACGACGCGCCGCGACATCTCCGACGTCCGCGACGTCGTACGCGCGATGTGGACGGTCTTTGAACGGGGGACCCCGGAGCAACCGGTGAACATCGGCTCCGGCACCAGCGTGTCGATCCAGAGCATCGCGGACACGCTGGTCCGGTCCGCTCGCGTGCCGCTGACCCTCGCCCCGGACCCCTCGCTCTTCCGGGCGACGGACGAGCCTGAGATCCGGGCGGACACCTCGCGTCTCCGAGCCCTCGGCTTCCAGCCCGAGTACCCGCTCGATCGGACGATCGCGGACGCACTCCAGTTCTGGCGCGACGCGGCCTAGCGAACGCTCGCCGCGATCCGCCCCGCTCCCGCCGGAGGATCCCCGGGGGCCTCGGCGGCTCGGACCCGCCACAGGTCCACCAGCAGGCCGAGTAGGAGGACGGTCAGAACGACATCGAGGATTTCCGTGGGCCAGTACACCCCGCCCACCACGGCCCAATCGCTGTACGCCACGTCATAGTTGAGCGCCCCGACCACGCCGATCGCCCAGAACCACCACCGGGCCCGGACCTGGACCAGCGCGACCGGTAGCAGACACACGAGGAGGTTGAACGAGAGGTACTGCGTGAGGAGGGTCACGGCCGTCAGCGTGAAGGCCGCGGCCCAGAGACCGGTCCGGGCGCGGAAGAAAGCGACCACGACGACCGCCACCGTCAGCAGCGCCTGCACCACCGGGACGATGGAGCCGCCGGGCAGGAGGTTTCCCTGCTGCAACACCTCGTAGAAGTTCAGGCTGAAGGACCGGCGTCCGATCTGGGAGAAGAAGACCACGTCGAGGAATTCCGCGCGCCAGATGGCGAAGGTCACGGCGGTGACCGCCCCGAAGACCGCGATCGCGATGAACGCCCCGGTCCAGCGCCGTCGCGTCGGACCGAACGAGGCGACCACGGGGAAGAGGGCGGGGAAGCGACCGGTGGAGAGGAAGCCCCCGACCACCCCCGCGATCCATTCCCCCCGGCTCGCCAGGGCCAGACCGGCCAGCACGGTGAACGGGATCAGCGCGTTGCTCGCCCCGTCGATCTGGGTGACGACGAGCGGCAGGTAGAGGGGCGATGCGAGCACGAAGATCGTGAGGTACCGTCGATCGGGACCGGCCACGCGCCAGACGAGCGGAACTACCGCGACGGTGACGACGCCCCAGACGAACGCGATGCCCGGGATGCCGGCGGGGCTGCCCACGGCCGAGATCAGGATCGAGGCGAAGCCGTACGGTTCCGGGATGGTCCCGCCGCAATCCCCGACCGTGAAGGGATTTCGGCCGGCGAGGAGCGCCCGACCGGAGTTGAGGAATCCAATGAGATCGCTCTCCTGCCCACCGCCGGGACACGCGTACGCCCCGGTGACCACGTTGAACCCGACCACCCCGGCGTACACGACCGCGGCAATCGCGGCCAGGTGCCACCAGGAGAGCCAGCCCAGGTCCGAACGGCCCGTCACCCGGTCCAAGAGTCGTGTTATCGCGGTTCGAATCCTCTCGCCGGGCGCGGTCCGTATCCAGAGCAGGAGGAAGCCGACGACCGCGAGGAGGAGGGTGAGGACGACCGAGAGCCCCTCGAATGCGTAGCTCATACCGGCCGGCGCCCCCTACCGCCGAGGCATCGAGCGGAGCCACGATATGTCAGGCGTGGTCGACCGGGCCCCCGTCGGCCTCGCCGCCCCCGTACCGGACCGCGGGCGGGTCGACGGTAGGATTGTTATACGACAAGTCGGTCCGCCCCAAGCCTGCGTCGGTCTGGTCCGGGACTGGACGACCAGGAAGAGGGGGCGCTGCCGCCGCACCGGGACCACTCGCATCGCGACGTGACCGCGGGCCGTGAGGCTGCCCTCTTCTCCTGGAATTCGGGGGACGCGGACCGCAGGGAGAGATCCGATGAGTGAAAACCGGGGAAAGGGCTGGATGGAACGATTGATGGGGAGTGGACGGCGCACCCGACTGTGGGCGCCGTTGAGCGTGGTCGCCGTGCTCGCGATCCTGCTGCTGGGAGCCGGCTCGGCCGGCGCGACGAGCAGCGGCAACTCGCAGAGCCCGAGCTACACCGTGCTGATCACACTCCCGCTCTTGGACGCGATTGCGGCGAATCAGAGCACCGTGTTCGCGCAAGCGGTGACGAACTGCTCCCAGATCTGGGCGATCAACACCTGGGACAACGCGTCGCTGTACGCCACGGTGCCGAACGGGAACCGGACCTGCAGTGAGGGGGCGCTCACCATCGCGCCCTACACGATCTGTCCGACCACCACGCCGGGCAACCTTTCGGTGCTGCCCCGCGACGGCGAGTGGGGGAACCGCGGGGGCAGCGGCGGAGGCCAGGGGAGCAGCTGCCAGACACCCACCTCGAAGTCCCCGTGCCACAACAACCAGAACAATATCGAGACCCTCTACGACGTGCTCGACGGCGTCCTGTACGAAATCACCAATGGCGGCGCGAACGTGACGACGATCGCGACGTTCAACGTGTCGACGAAGGCCTCGGAGAACATGGGCCTCACCTACGACCAGGTGGGCTCGTTCGATCACGACCTCATCGTGACGAGCAGCTCGGGCGGCCAGGTCTGGCTCGTCAACCAGACCGGCGTCGTGACGCTGCTCACCGCGCTGAACACCTACATCGGTGGCCCCGCCGTCGCCCCGGAGGGCTTCGGGACGTACGGGGGCGACGTGGTGATCGCGGCGAAGACGCTGGGCGAGGTCGTCGCCGTGACCCCGAGCGGTAACGAGACCACCGTCGCGAACTGGTCGAAGGCGAACGCCGTGACCTTCCCGTCCGACACCGGCTCGGCCGGCGGCAGCGGCCGCGGCTACGGTGGCTGCGGTGGGTCGAATGGCGGTTGCACCTTCGGACGCCAGCACTTCGCGCTGTTCGTGGCGAACTACTCGTCGGGCGCGCTGGAAGCGTTCCCCGCGAGCGAGATCAGCCACGCGAACGGCCAGGGGTTCGTCGCCGGCGGCCTGAACCAGGGCATCGGCGAGTTCAAGTCGAACGGGAACACGAAGTTCTTCGCCTCGAACACGGAGCGCCTCTCCGACATCGCCTCGGTCAGCTGCTTCCCCGAAACCCAGGGATGCGGCGGCGGTGGCTGCGGGGGCCACGGGGGCTGGTAGCCGACCTCCCTTAGCCCTCGACTCCCATCGGCGCCCGCTCCGCGGAGTAGGGCGCCGAACCCTTTCCTATACTGTGGGACCACGGGGGTCCCTTGGTCCGATTGGAGGCTGGGCTGACCAGCATGTTGACCCCGGGGCCTTCCACGCTCGGCTGCCTTCGGGGTCCTTGGTTACAGCCTTGTGGGGGCGGTCGTGGGGGAGCCGCTCTACGATCGTCGAGCTCGACGCGCCAAGATGACTGCCATCGCGGCACTTCCTACCGCCAGCCCCACCGCGACAATCCATCCGCCCGGGAAGTCTCGGGGCGCCAGCCCCGTACCGCTGGCTTCTGCACCGGGGCACGCTACGGACGGATCGTGAGGTATGGGTCCGGTGCTGAAGGCCTCGTACTCGGCGCAGGCGGGTCCATACAGCGCCTCGGAGGAGAGGTTCCCTGTCCAATAGGCCGCGTGCTCACACGGCCCTCCGTCGGGCGCGTCGCTCGGGTCGACGCAGGCAGCTACCCAGTCCACCGTCCAGTCGGCGCTCGTGAAACCGGTCGCGTTGAAGGAACCGCCGGCGGTCAGGTTGTCGGCCACCCAAACGTACGTGGTGTTGTTGGCACTGAGAACGAGCTGCAAGCCGCCCCATTCGTCGATCAGCTGGACGAAGGCGGTCTCGACGCACAGCTTCTCCCAGAGGACGGTAACGATCGCCGTGTAGTTGGGCCCCGGAATATTGACCGCCCCGGGGTCGGGACCCAGGAGCCCGCAGTAACTGGGGGTGGTCGCCGCTGCGTGAGAAGGGAGGACGAGTTGCGTGGGTGGGCTGGGCACGGCGGAGCCGGCGCGGGCCCCGGCTCCACCAGCGACGATCCCTGCTACGATGACCCCGATAACCAGGCCGATCGCGACTCGTCGAACCGGCGGCGGCGAACTCTTCATCGCGGGCCTCGGGGGACTACCGGAAGGACCGGGACTCCTTATCTTCCCGACCGACGCCGGCTCGAGGGACTTGATGGGGATCGCGGCCCCCGAGCGCCGTCGGCGCATTCCCACCGCCGGTAGGAGCCTCAGTGAGCTTCCTCTAAACGGAAGTTGTGCCTAAATCACCTCAGGGAATCCAATTCGGGAACGGTTTGTAGCGAACTGATTGGATTTAGGCACAGATCCGGGCTGAGCTTCGGCTCCGCGCTCGCAGGCTCTGGTGATGGGACTGGAGGTTGGGCAAAGTCGGGGAGGATCTTGGTTTCGTACATCTGGCGGACGAGGACCATTAGGTTGTGAGCGATCGCCAGGCAGAGAACCTCGTTCACT
>JASHXS010000110.1 GCA_030043405.1 Thermoplasmata archaeon
GCCTCGGGCACGGGCGGCAGGTCCCACGGCCGGGTCGCGATCATGCCGGCAGCTCCCAGCGTTCGTCCTGGGCGCGGAAACGGTGGCCGGACACCGCCGTCGGGTCCTGGTGAAGGAACCACGCCCAGAACGGGAGCGTGATTGCTGGTAGAGGGCGGTCCGAGATGTCGGTGCCGGGGTAGGCAGCCTGGTGCATCGACGTGCGCATATCCCCGGGGTCGACGCTGACGACGGAGATCCCCTCCTCCTTCAACTCGGCTGCCAGCGTCTTGGAGAGGAGGTCGAGAGCCGCCTTGCTCGCTCCGTACACGCCCCACCCGGGGTAGCCCCCGACCGCGGCGTCGCTCGAGATGTTCACTACTCGACCCCGGGCGTGCCCCAGCCAGGGTCGCAAGGCTTGGACCAGCGCGAGCGGCGCGACCACGTTTACGTCGTACACTCGACGCAGGTCGTCCAGGGGCAGCTCCGCCAGGGGCCGCAGGGGGCTGGGGCCAAGTTCGCTTGCATTGTTGACGAGGAGGTCCAGGCGCCCGCCGGCAGCCAGTGTACCGCACACCTCTTCCCGGTGCGCCGCGTCCGAAACATCCCCCGCGATCAACTGTACCTGGCCGGCGCTGGGACGCCAGGATGCGGCGGCCCGTTCCAACTCCGGGAGATGGCGAGCGGTGGCGACGACGGAGAACCCTTCACTGACCAGCAGCCCGGCCACGACGTCCCCGAGTCCTCGGCTGGCGCCGGTGACGAGCGCCACGCGCTTCGTCATCCCGCCGTCCGGACGCGCGTTCACGTGGACCCTCGGGGGGGGCGAACCAGGAACCGACAGACCGAGTCGCCGGCGGCCATCCGATGCTGCACGTCGACCTTCGCGGAGAGCATCCGCTCGAACATCCGACGTTCGGTCTCGCACGCCTCGGGAAACCGGGCAGCCAGGGCGAGGATCGGGCAGTTGTGCTCACGGATCTCGAATGTTCCTCGGGCCCGTCCCCCCGTTTCGGCCATGTAACCTCCCTCGGTCCGGATCTTCACAAGCTCCCCGACGCGGTCGTGGAGCGATCCGTGCCCGAGGCGGGCCCGATGCCGGTCCTCGAGTTCGTGGGCTCGACCCTGGAGGACCTCGACGACCGCGTCTCGGCCGAGTCGTCGTTCGATGAAGTCGAGGGCGCACAGGGACATCTCCGTGTATCCCTGAGGGAAGAGTGAGGCCGCCCGGTCGGTCAGGCGGAAAGTTGCACGAGGACGACCAACTTGGCCGGCCTGATAGAGCCGCACCACCAGTCCCTCCTTCTCCAGGGTGGGTAGGTGGCCGAGCACGGCGGCCTTCGAGACGCCCAATCCTTCGGCGATCTCCTGCAGCGATGCCCCGGGCTTCGCCTTGAGGAGCTGGAGGACCGCGCGTTTCGGGCTCGAATACCCGCCTGCGAACGGGAGCGACTCTTCCGTCGTCATCGGGGCGGGGAACCCCCCGCTCATTTATACGGATTTTAGTTAACAAACTGAATGAACCGGGCGACGAGCCCCTCTCGATAGGTTCGTATCTCCCGGAGACTATCGCCCGGCATGGCCGAGTTGGGCGGGGATCCCCGCGCCGGTACCAACCTCTTCCAGGACTGGATGGAAGCGCTCGCCAACCATCAGGGCAAGGTCGACCTTCGCATGGAACACGTGTCGCTGAAGCTTCCCTACATTCCCGAGAGCCTCGAGTTGAACGGGACGGTCACGATCTCGTTCCACATGCGGGAACTCACCGACAAGGAGCGCGATGCGCACGTGGCGAAGGAGATCCGCGCGCTGAAGTAGGAGCTCGCCCGCCCGTCGGGGACCTCCGCCAAGACTGCCAACGACTCGCCCTCTCGTGAGCGGGTCCTGCGGCGGCCAAACCTATTAATACGCACGAATGCGCATACGTGTTGACGTGGAGCACGCCACGTCGCATCCCCACCGTCCCCACCCATGCCTCTCCCGAGGTTGTCGGCATGGCCCGGAGCAGCACGTCGCGACGCCGGAGCTCGCGGCGAGCTCGGAGTCGGTGGTCTGGTGCACCCAGTGCCGGCGCCATGAAGTACGGCGTCGCCCGGGTTCCGGGAACTGGCTCTTTGGGCGGCGCTCGCTGGCCCCCCGCTCGGCGGCGTGAGCTGGGCGCCGTCTCAGATCACGTGGGAGTTCGCCAGTAGGCCGATCGCGAACCCACCCAGCCCGGCCGCCAGCCCGATCAGCACCATCCGCAGTCCGCTCTGCCAGGTGACCCCGATGGTCGTCCGGGCTTCGTACCACCCCACCGCGAACAACATGATGCCACTGAGCACCACCGAGATGACCGCGGCCGTGTGGAGCATGGTCGGCAGGAAGACGAAGGGCATCAGCGGGATCGCCGAGCCCACGACCGTGGCGGCGAGGACCACCAGTCCGCTGTTGAGCGGCTGATCCGCCGAGACCGGGGCGAGGCGGAGTTCGAAGGCCATCATCAGGTCGAGCATCGCCTTCGGCTTCGCCTCGATCCGACGCACCATCTCGTCGAGTTCCGCCCCCTCGAACCCCCAGTTGCGGAAGATCTCCCGAACCTCTTCGCGCTCCATATCGGGCATCGTGCGCATTTCGTCGATCTCGCGCTGCTGCTCGGCCAGGTAGAGGAGCCGCCGGGCTCGGGTCGACGTGTAGGCGACCGCGCCCATGGAGATCGACTCGGCCGCCAACGCGGCCAGGGCCGCGATGTAGATGATCCGGACGTCGCTCGTGGAGACGACGAGACCCAACAGGATCCCGAGTACGTTCACCAACCCATCCTGGCTCCCGAGGATGAAGTCAGAGAGCAGCGTCGGGTGGAGGTGGGTCTCGGGTCCCGTCGGCATCCGCGAGACCAGCCACGGCGGCCATTATGACGGTGGCGGGGGAGTCCGCGTCGACCCGGGCGAGGTACCCGGCCGTCCCGCCCAAGCGTTATCTTGCGTTCAGGAACTCCTCGGCCCGGACCAGGTACCACGGCTGTGGGGACGACGCGAGCGCTCGATCCGGGAGGGCGCCGATGACCGGCCCGGCGTCCACCTCCGCGGCCCCTGCGAGCGGCCCCGCGGGAGGTCACGAGCGGTCGATCCTCATCCTGACGACGGTCGGTTCGCTGATGTTCGCGATCGACAGCACGATCGTCGTACTCGCGCTCCCGACCATGGCGCGGGAGCTCTCCGCGCCGCTCACGGTCCTGATCTGGGCCATCCTGCTGTACATCCTCATCGGGGCCGCGCTGACCACCCAGGCGGGCCGGATGGGCGACCTGTGGGGCCGCGGTCGGGTCTACAACAGTGGGTTCGCCATC
>JASHXS010000111.1 GCA_030043405.1 Thermoplasmata archaeon
CGACCCACCCCGCGTGGCGCCCCATGACCTCGAGCACGACGGCCCGATGGTGGCTGGAGGCGGTATCCCGCAGCCGCTCGGCGGCGTCGACCGCCACCGCGACGGACGAATGGAACCCAAAGGTCCAGTCGGTCCCCGAGACGTCGTTGTCCATCGTCTTCGGGACTCCGACCACCGGCCCGCCCCGACGATGCAGCTCTCTCGCGGCGGACAGGGTATCGTCGCCGCCGATCGCGATCAGCGCATCGACGTGGTCCGCCGCCAGCTGCTGGGTGACCCGCGTCGCGTCCGCGTCCTTCGCGAAGGGGTTCGTGCGGGAGCTGCCGAGCATCGTTCCGCCCCGGTTGATGAGACCCTGAACATCGGCGCGCGCGAGCGGACGGCTCTTCCCATCCCGCACTCCCTTCCAGCCGTCGAGGTACCCGATCGTCTCATGGCCGAACTGGGCCGCTCGGAAGACGACCGCGCGGATCGCCGGGTTCAGCCCGGGACAGTCGCCACCCCCGGTGAGGACCGCGAACTTCACGCCGCGACCTCGAGATATCCTCGAGGAGCGGTGGTCAGGAACTCGTAGCCAGTCTTGGTGATGACCACGTCATCCTCGATACGAACGCCACCCTTCCCGGTCAGGTAGATCCCGGGTTCGACCGTCACGACCATGCCGACCTCGAGCGGGTCGTCGACGTTGGGCGCGAGGCCACCCGACCCGTCGTGGACCGCCAGGCCGAGCGAGTGGCCGAGGCCGTGGGTGAAGCGTCCCTTCCACCGCGAGGCGTTGATGACCGCCTCCGCCGCCGCATGCACTTCCTTGCCGGGGACGCCCGGACGGAGGACCGCGAGGGCCGCCTGTTGGGCCGCCTCCACGCACTCGTGGACCGCCTTCATCTCCGCGTCCGGGGCGCCGAAGTGGAACGACCGGGTGATGTCACACGCGTAGCGGCGGAACCAGGCCCCGAAGTCGCACACGATCGAGTCGCCCGACTTGAGTCGAGTGCCGTCGGGGGAATAGTGCGGTTCCGCGCTGTGCGCGCCGAACCCGACGATCGTCGAGAACGACCGACCGTTGGCCCCCTCGCGATTCATCTGGTACTCCATCTCGGCCGCGAGCTCGAGCTCGGTCATCCCGGTCTTGAGCATCGACGGGATTCGGAGCGCCACCTTCGAGCCGATCGCGGCGGCCGAACGGATCCGCTCGACCTCGGACGGTTCTTTCGTGGCGCGAGCCTTCTGGAGCCCCACGCCGGCGTCGATGAACTTCGCCGAGGGGAGCATCTCCGTGAGCTGGTTGTATCCGGCGTGCGTCAACTCCCGGAAATTGAGCCCGACCGTCGCGCTGCCCGGCACGAGCTTCTTCACCAGGTTCGCCGTCTCGCCCCGGCCGACGCGGTGCACCGTCACGCCGTGGTCGTGCTGGGCCGCCAGGTCCGCCGTGTCCGCCTCGAGGGCCCCCGTGATGACGTCCAGCTGCCCGTCCGGGTGGGCGATCTCGACCGACCCCTCGAAGAGGCCGCCGGGCACGTCGAAGAGATAGAAGAAGCACCCGTCAATGTGCGGGTCGACCGAGTTCATCAACAGGACCACGTCGGGCTTCGGGTCGAGGTTCCGGAAGACCTTCTCCACGCGGGACTTCATCAGTCCGGCGAGACCGCCCGGGGGGTTTCAGCTTTTGGGGGCCGCGCGGAGGTCCTTCCACGAGAGGAGCGGCACGCGGGCCGCCCGGACCTCATCGATGCGACCCACCGAGAGGTTGCGCGGGGCGGCGTGCAGATTTTCCGGAGAATCGCGAACGGCCCGCTCGAACGCCGCGGCGAAGTCGTCGAGCGACCGCTTGCTCTCGGTCTCCGGCAGTTCGATCATCAGCGCTTCGTCGACGAGGGAGGGGAAGTACACCGTCGGCGCGTGGACCCCCTCGTCCAACAGTCGCTTCGCGAGGTCGAGCGTCCGGACCCCCCGCTCCTTCAACGGGGTACCCGACAACAGGAATTCGTGTTTGACGAGGGTCCGGAACGGGCGCGGGAGCAGCGTGCCGAGGCGCTGCCCCAGGTAGTTCGAGTTCAGGACGGCCCGTCGGCTGACATGCTTCAGGCCCTCCTCGCCGTGGGAGATGGCGAAGGCGTAGGCGCGAACGTCGAGGCCGAAGTTCCCGTAGGCCGACTTGATCTTCCCGATCGACTTCGGTCGGTCGTAGTCGAACCGGAACTTCCGACCAGCCTTGACGACCCGCGGCACCGGGAGGTACGGCGCGAGCCGTTCCCCCGCCGCCAGCACCCCGGCCCCGGGTCCCCCGCCGCCGTGGGGGGTGGCGAACGTCTTGTGGAGGTTCAAATGTGCGACGTCGAACCCCATTCGACCCGGGTGGGTGATCCCGAGGATCGCGTTCAGGTTGGCCCCGTCGTAGTAGAGCATCCCCCCCGCGCCGTGGACGATCTCGGCGATCTCGAGGATGTCCGACTCGAACAGCCCAGCGGTGTTCGGGTTGGTGAGCATGAAACAGGCGGTCCGCTCCGAGACCGCCGCCCGCAGGGCCTCGAGG
>JASHXS010000112.1 GCA_030043405.1 Thermoplasmata archaeon
TCGCGTCCGTGTCCGACCCGCTCGACCCCGATGTGGTCGTCGACTTCGTCGCGTTCGCCGCGAACGTCGCGAACTCCGTCACCGGTCCGCTCACCGTGATCGTGTCGCTCGGGCTCGTCCCCGTATACGACCCCGTCCCCGTCCCGGACCAGTTCACAAAGTGATACCCGACCGCCGCCACCGCGCTCAGCGTGACGACGCCCGAGGCCGCCTGCCAGGAACTGCCCGGCGAGACCGATCCGCCGGTCGTGCCGGCGATCGAGACCTCGTACATCGCGGTGAAGGTCGGTTCGTCCTGTACCGTCGGGCCGGCGACCGTCGCCGAGAAGGAGCTCGCCGACGGGACGTACTCCACGCCCGCGGACGGCGTCGGCGTAGCCACGTTGACCGTGTAGGTGCCGTTCGCGAGGCCCGTGAAGACCAGCGCCCCCGTTCCGTAGACGGCCGAGCTACCGATCGAGGCGCTCCAGACCACGCTGGAGGGCAGACCGACCGGGGCCAGCGTCAGCGTGTAGGTGGGCGTCGGGGGCGCGACGTAGAGGTAGAACGTCGCGGTCTCCGCGACCGGCCCGCCCGGCGTCAGCGGCGAGTGGAGCGCACTCCCGTTGTACGATCCCTCGCCGGTCCCCATCCATCCCTGGAACAGGTAGCCGGTGTTGGGGGTCGCGGTCAGCGTGACGGAGTCCCCGGCGTCCACCCAGTAGGTGCCGGCGGCGGGGGTCGTCGTGCCGTTCGTCGTGGGGTTGATGGTCACCAGGTACTGCGTCGTGTAGGCGACCGTCACGGTGCCGCTCGCGGTCACGTCCAGTTCCCCGGCGCTCAGGCTGAGCGACGAGGTCACGGAGGTGACGTTGAACTGCTCCCCGATGGTCCCGTTGATCGCGACCGTCGGGACCGCGATGGTGTAGAGGCCGGGCGCGAGGCCGTTGATCGTGAGCGGGGACGCGCCCGTGTAGGCGGTGCCGCCCAGGAAGAACGTGACGAGCCCGTCGCTCGGCAGGCCCGTGGCCTGCACGGTCACCGTGTACGTCGGCGGGATCGCCACGAACGTGGCGATCTCGGTGACCGGCGCGTGCGGGTGCACGGTGATCGTCGGGGTGGTCGCCGTCACCGAGCCGGCGCCCGTGCCGGACCATCCCACGAACGCGTACCCGGCCGCCGGGGTCGCCGTGATCTCGACCGCCGCCCCGTCCGCGACCCACTGGCTCGACTGGTTCACGGTCCCGTTGTCGGGCGTGGGGATGTCCAGCCAGTAGTTCGAGGCGAAGTTGGCGGTCACGGTGGCGGGACCGCTGACGTTGAGGTCCCCACCGGGGGCGACCGTCACGTTCGTGGCGCCGACCACATCGGCCTGCACCAGGAAGTTGGTGATCGTGCCCTCGACGCCCGCGTTGCCGTAGACGGGCAGCGCGTTCAGCGCGAAGTTGGTACCGCCCTCGAGCCGCTCGGAGGCACCGGTGAGCGGGACCCCGAGGACGGACGAGCCGAGCTCGAGCCCCCAGCCCGAAGCGCTCGGCGGCGCACCGACCTCCTCGAACTGGACCTCCGCGTTGATGGACGTGTCCGGCACGAGCTGGAAGGTCACCGTGATGTTGAACCCCTGGGACGCGTCCACCGGGGACGGTACGTTCGGGATCCCGACGTACGAGTACGTGGCGTTGTACGGGATCGTCCAGACGGTGAACGGCACCGGCCCGAAGTCGCTCCAGAAGCCGATCGATGTGTTCGCGCTGGTGTTCGTCAGGTTAGAGAGGCCCACCGTCCAGGACGTCCCCGTCGGCAGCCCGATCTCGTGGAAGACGTACTCATAGAGCAGCGTCGCGCAGGCGTAGTACGGGTAGTCGTAGCAGACGCTGCCGATGCCGAAGCTCGCGGTCTCGTTCACCGGGCCGTTGATGACCGTGGTGCCGTTGGAGTTCGTTGTGTTCCAGCTCCCGTAGCCCGTCCCGCCCCACGAGAGGAAGGTGTAGTTGTAGCACGAGTAGCAGTACGCCGGGAAGCCGACGTCATACACGCCGTAGTCGAGCGGCGTGCCGACGGGCAACCAGTCCGTGCCGGTCCCCGGGGTGACCGCCTCGTTGCTGCAGTACTCCTCCCAGGTCGCGCTGCAGGTGAACGGCGAGCCGTACGGCCCCGGACCGGGGACCGTGTTCACGATCACCTGGGCGTACTCGGAGAACGTCACGTGGATCGTCGTGCTCGCCGTGAAGTTCCCCGGCGAGGCCGGGCTCACGGTCGCGGCGAACTCGATCCCGTACGTGGTGGACGTCACCGGACTGATGACCCAGGAGAGGTTCTCCCCGGTCGGAACGCCCGACACGGAGAGGTCGACGCCCGCATTCCCGCCGCGGGCGTTGCCCTGGAGGGAGATCTCCCAGGAGTACCCGCTCGGGAGGCCCGTTTCGTTGAACGTCACCGTCACGCCGGGTCCCTGCGCGATGGTCGAGACCACCGTCTCGGTGTAGGCGCTCCCGGAGGTCGAGAGCGGGTAACACAGGTAGGCGGTCGACGCGGGTTGCGTGCACGCATCCCACGTCCATGCGAAGTACGGGAGGCCGTTGTACATCGTCATCGACGTGTGGAAGCCGTCCCAGAACGGATCGGGTGCGATCTGCTGGTTCTCGATGTCCGGCAGGAAGACGTTCGGGAATGAAGCGCCGTGGTCCGTCGACTCGAAGATGACCGCGGTCTCGGCGTCACAGTAGACGTTGCACACGGACCAGTTCTCGTACGTGGCCCCGACATAGACCGTCCCGTTCACGCCCACGCCGATGGACGGGGTGTACAGGAACGAGCCGTCGGTGGCCGTCCCGCTCAGGCCGAGCAGCTGGTCGCCCACGCCGATGGGCGTGGACCAGGTCGCCCCGCCGTCGGTCGAGTTCGAGACCCAGACGTTCTCGAACAGCTCGAGGTCGTCGTCGCAGTAGTAGGTCGTACAGTACGACCCGATCTCTCCGCCGGCGTACGCGACGTAGAGTTCGTTCGTCGCCGGGTCGACCGTGATCGCGGGTTCGGGAGCGATGAGGGAACCGGCCCCGAACGACATCCAGGTCTCGTACGCGTTCCAGTAACCGGGGACTTCGCTCGCGACGGTCGCCAGGGAGAAGCTCGAGCCGTTGTCCACGGTGGTCGCGGCGACGATGCTGAGCGTCGCCTCCGCCCCGTAGTACAGGTAGCCGCAGCCGTACTCCTGGCAGAACAGTCCCGTCTGGGAAGTGTAGTTCGTCGCGTACGCCACCGTGAGGGCCCCCGTGGAGTTCACGGCGAGGGCCGGCGCGTAGGCGACGTAGGCGACGCCGCTCGCGTACGTTCCCGCCCCGACGACCACCGGTAGCCGAGTGGAGGAGCCGAAGCTCGCGCCCCCGTTGTACGAGACCGCCAGGTTGAGCCCGACGCTGGGGGCCGCGTCGAAGGTGCCCCCGTCGAAGTACGGGTTCGTGAAGTTGGTGTAAGCGAGGTACACCGTCTGACCGTACGACGCGATCGCCGGCTGCGCCGGGATGGGGGCGGTCGTGTTCAGGGCCGAGTTGTTGACGGAGTCCACGACCACCGGGGTGGTCCACGTGACCCCGTTATCGAAGCTCTGGCTCACGACCAGTCGGTCGTACGAGATGTAGCACGGGACGAGCGCCGGGAAGTAATCCTCGGCCTCCGTCGAGGTGCAGACGGTCCCCGAGTCCGCCGATGCGTTATACTGAAGGTACGCCATCACGAAGGTACCGTTCGCCAGCGCGGTGACGACCGGCCACATCGCGGACGTGAACTCGCTCGCGTCGACGCACCCCGGATTCGACAGGTACTCGGGCGTCGCCCAGCTGCTGCCGGCGTTCGACGACTGCGTGACCGCGATCTCCGAGAAGAAGCTCGCGTTCAGGCCG
>JASHXS010000012.1 GCA_030043405.1 Thermoplasmata archaeon
CGGTCGCCGCGGACGCGCTTCTCGAGTCCCTCGTGGTTCCCCGCCCGCGAGTCCTCGTCATCGGCACGGGCGCCGTCGGCCGGCAGGTCGTGGAACGGCTGGCCGACCGGGCCGACGTGCGGATGCTCTTCCATCAACGGCCCCCCTCACCGGAGTTCATCCGTGCCACCGGCGCGCAGCCGATCCCCTGGGAGCGACTGGACGACGAGCTGCGGTCCGCCGATGCGGTCGTGACCGCGGTCAAATCCGGGACCCCGTGCCTCGCCCCCTCCCAGCTCTCTCGCGCCGGTCGGCTCCTGTTGGTGGACCTCGGCGTGCCCCGCAACATCGACCCCGGGGTGCGCCGGCTGCCGAACGTACGACTCATCGACCTCGAAACCCTCCACACACGGAGCCGCCCCGGACCGTTGACCCCGGAGGTCGATGTCCGGATCGGGGAGCTCGCCGACGCGTACGCGCAGGAAGTCGGCGCGGCCCTCCAGGAACCGTGGGTCGGAGCTTGGCTCCGATCAGCCGACCAGGTCCGCCGCGATGAATTGGAGCGGGCCCGCCGGTACTGGGGGGCCCTTACTCCACAGCAGGAGGCCGCGGTCGATCGCCTGACGCGCCGGCTGCTCGCCCGATTGCTGGTCCCTCCGGCCCGACGCGTACGGTCGTTGCCCCCGGGGCCGGAGGGCGAGGAAGCCCGACGGCTCGCCCTCGAGCTCCTCCGGCCGGACCCTGACCCTCCGTGACCGCGGTCGTCCGGGTCGGTACCCGGCGAAGCCCTCTCGCGCGGGCCCAGACGGATGAGGTCCTGCGCCTCCTCCGCCGCGCCGTACCGTCCCGACGGTTCCTTCCCAGGCCCCTCGATACCAGCGGCGACGCGGGTTCGGCATCGGCAGGGTCGACGGACTTCACCGACGCGATCGACCGGGCGCTCGCCGCCGGTGAACTCGATCTCGCGGTCCACAGCGCCAAGGACCTGCCAGCGACCTTGGACCCCCGTTTTGTCCTGGCCGCCTGTCCTCCGCGAGAGGATCCTCGCGACTGTCTGGTGGTGAGGCCGACCCTGCCGTCCGCTCGGCTTCCTTCACGGGCGAGAGTAGGGTCCAGCAGCCTGCGGCGACGGGCCCAGCTGCTGCGCTGGAGGCCGGATCTTTCGGTGGTCGCGATCCGTGGCAACGTCGACACTCGGCTCAGCCTGGTCCACGCGGGAGCGGTCGACGCCGCGATCCTCGCCGTGGCGGGCCTGTCCCGGCTGGAGCGGAGGGCCGAAGTCCGGCGCCTCCTCTCCTACCGCGATTTCCTGCCCGCCCCCGCCCAGGGGGCCATCGCCGTCATCGCAAGGGGCGAGGACTCCGCGCTGGTAGAAGCGGTGGGCCGCATCGACCATATTCCCACGCACCGGTGCGTCGAAGCTGAGCGGGCCTTCTCGGCCGCCCTGGGAGGCGACTGCGACATGCCGCTCGGGGCGCTCGCCACCGGGGGCCGTCGGTCGCTTTCGATCACGGGGGAGGTCCTGTCGGCGGACGGGACCCGTCGAATCCGGGGTCGGCGGTCGGGCCCGCCGACGCGGCCGACCGAGTTGGGACGGGACCTGGGGCGCGCTCTCCGCCGACGGGGGGCGCTCGCCCTCGTCGCGACGAGCCGGACCTAGGACGATGCCGACCCGCGCCCACCGCCCGACCATCGCGCTACTGTCCGCCCCGGACACCCTCGAGGGGATCGAGGGGCCCCTCGCTCGGTCCGGTGTGCGGGTCCTTCGACTTTCGATGCTGACCATTCGACCCATCCCGCCGGGTCGATGGCCGGCCCGATCGGTGAAGGCCCGGGCGATCGATACCGTCCTCGCCACGAGCCGGGCCGGCGTCGAGGCGGGCGTGGCGGTCTGGCTCCGAGGTCCGTTCGAACCGCGGCCGCGCGCCGAGTTTTGGGGGATCGGACCGGGGACGGCCGCCGCGTTGCGCCGGGTCGGGGCCCGACCGGTGCACCGGCCCACCGCCGCGGGAACGCCCTCCCTGGTCGTCGCGCTCCGCCGGAGGCCGGCCCGCAGAATCCTCTACTTCCGATCCGACCGGGCCGGGCCCGAGCTCGCGCGTCGACTGCGACGGGCCGGCCATCGCGTCACCGAGATCATCGCCTACCGGGTGACCCCGTCGGTCACCCTCGACGCGCCTGCGCGCCGAAGACTGGAGGCGTCTTCCCTCTGGGTCGGGACCAGCCCGTCCGCCCTGGGAGCAGTACGTCAGGCGCTCGGCCGGCGTCGGTTTGATCAGCTCCGTGGAACCGTGTGCCTGGTCGTGCTCGGCGAGGGGTCGCGTCGAGCGGCGGCCGACCTCGGGTTCCGCCAGATCCGGATCGTGAGGCCGGGGACAACACAACGATTTACGCGGGACCTGTTGAGAGTGCTGGACGATGTCGGGGCCTAGGACTCGAGGGATCCGGTCGAGCCCGGTCGGAGGGGAAGCCATTCGGCTGCGCCGGCTCCGCCGGACCGCCCCGCTGAGAGATTGGGTGGCCGAGACCGACGTGGAGCCCCGTCGGCTGGTCTCCCCACTCTTCCTCCGGCCGGGCCGGGGCGACCCTCGACCGGTCGACTCGATGCCCGGTGTCGATCAGTACACGGTCGAGAACCTGACCGCGCTTGGCCCGGAACTCGAAACCGCCGGCATCGGGGGCGTGCTGCTGTTCGGCGTGGCCCGTCAAAAGTCCCCGGATGGGCGGGAAGCGTGGTCGCCCACGGGCCTGGTACCCCAGGCGGTGCGGGCGCTCAAACGATCCGCTCCCCGCCTCGTCGTGGCCACCGATGTCTGCCTTTGCGCCTACACAACGCACGGCCACTGCGGGGTGGTGCGGGACGGCCAGGTCGACAACGACGGGACGGTCGATCGACTGGCGAGAGTCGCCGCGGCCCACGCGGCCGCCGGCGCCGATGTGGTCGCCCCCAGCGCGATGATGGACCACCAGGTCGCCGCCATTCGGTCGGCCCTGGATCGGACCGGATGTCAGGCGACGGCCATCTGGGCGTACTCGAGCAAGCACGCCTCCGCGTTCTATGGACCGTTCCGGGAGGTGGAGCGTTCGACTCCCAGCTTCGGCGACCGGCGCAGCTACCAGATGGACCCCCGGAACGCTCGAGAAGCCCTCCGCGAGATGGCCCAGGATGAGGCCGAGGGCGCCGACCTGCTGATGGTCAAGCCCGCGCTGACGAGTCTCGACCTGCTCGCCCGGGCGAGGGAGCGGTTCCTGCTCCCCCTCGCTGCCTTCCAGGTGAGCGGGGAGTATGCGATGCTGAAGGCCGCGGCGGCGGGCGGGGTGGTCGACGAAGCGGCCGCGGTCCGGGAGACGCTGGTGGCGATCCGGCGTGCCGGGGCCGACGTGATCGTCACGTACTTCGCGCGAGACCTGGCCCGACTCGCCGCGGAGGGGAGATGACGACCCCACCGGCCAGCGCGCCTGCGTCGGGGCCCGACGCCGCCGATGAGCCCCGAGACTTCGTCAAGTACACCTTCCTTCGAGTTCGACCGGAGTGGCGTACCCTACCCGCCGAGACTCGCCGCACCGGGAAGGAGAGGGTCCTGGAGGTGCTCGAACGCCCGCCGGCGAACGTGCTCCTTCGGACCTACTCGCTGGTCGGCCTGAAGGCCGGCCCCGAACTGATGGTCTGGAGCATCGGCCCCTCGTTGGAGGGGATCCAGGAACTTCACGCCCGCCTCTTCGGAACGCCGTTGGGAGGCTACCTGGAGACCACCCACTCGTACCTCGGGCTGGCCCGGCGCTCCGAGTACCTGGGCGACCACGCGCACGGCGGGGAGGGTTCGTCCGAGCGCCGTCGGCCCTTCGACCTTCCGTACCTCTTCGTCTACCCCTTCGTCAAGAAACGCGAGTGGTATGGACTACCGTTTGAGGAGCGCCGCCGGGTGATGGGCGAGCATTTCCGGATCGGTCACAAGTACCCGAATGTGCGGATCCACA
>JASHXS010000113.1 GCA_030043405.1 Thermoplasmata archaeon
GAGGAAGGCGAAGGCGAGCCCGGCGATGAAGTTCCCGTCGACCTCCATCGTGAGGATCTTCAACGTGAGGTCGGCGAGGAGCTGGAGGAAGGTGATGATCCCGTCGGTGATCCCCTCGCTCAACTGCACGCCGGTGTCGTTCGCGAGGAAGTCGACGAACTCCGAGAACGGGTCGGTGGTGTCCAGGTTCGGGACGATGAGCCCAAGGTCGGTCAGAAGCTCGCTGCCCGCGAGCAGGAGCGTGAGCCCGCCCGCGAGGAACGCCACCACCGCCGTCTGGATGGAGACGCTCGCCCCCTCGGTCGCGGCGGCGCCGGTGCCGATCGTGAAGACGTCGATCAGGTAGAAGGTGAGCCCGACGAGGGCGAAGCCGCCGCTGATGATCCCCATCATCACGTCGAGCGCCTCGTTGATCTCGGAGCCGACGGTGCTCTCGTTCTGGGCGGTCGGATCGGGCAGCCCGAACGTCGCATCGATCCCGCCGAGCGAATTGTTGAAGGTGGAGTTCGAGATGAGGCCCGAGTCGAGCTCGAGCGAGAGGAAGGGGAGCGCGATCGCCGCGATGACCTCGCCGAAGAGGGTCTTCACGCTCGTCGCGATCGTGTTGAAGAGCGCGGTCACCTGCTGCTCGATCCACTGGAGCACGAAGTCGAACGTCTGGACGAGCGTCTGGACCGCCGCCTGGACGGCGGCGACCGCCGAGTTCCAGGCCCCCACGATCGCCTGCCCGATCTGCTGCGCGACGTAGACGATGAAGTCGGCGACCGCGAGGACGACCGAGACGATGGCGCTCACGATGCTCGTGATGATGTTCCCGAGCGCCTGCCAGAAGTTGGACGGGGGGCTCCCGAGCGGGCTATCGTAGCCCGAGAGCGGGAGGTACGGCGCCGAGCTCATGATGCTCCCGCTGAGGCCGAGGAGCTCGAACTGCGTCTGGCCGAGCTGCGTGTAGCCGCCCGTGACCGCCCCGCTCGCGTTGTGCGGGATGAGCTGGGCGAGGAGCGCGAGCGCGCAGGAGCTGTTGATCGTCGCCGTGAGCGTCCCGACGATGTCGGCGGAGCTCGCGGCACCGCTCATCGGCGTGCTCATCGTCGCCCCGCCGAGGCAGCTCAGGTTCCCGGAGGTGTTGCCCGAGGCGAGCGTCTCATTGAAGGTCGAGTTCACGAAGGCGCTGCGGCTCACGAGCAGGAGGTTCTCGCCGCCCGGGTAGAACGGCGTGCCGGCGCCGGAGTCGTCCAGCGTGAGATAGAAGGCGTAGAAGTGCTGGTCGCCGACGTAGCGGAGGCCGTAGCCGGGCAGGTCCTCCACCTCGTGGGTCGAGTTGAGCAGCACGACCGGCATCCGGCTCAGCTGGTAGACGGTGACGTCGAAGTTCATGCCGCCCTGGTTGAAGTACTGGCTCCCGTAGGCCGGGTTCGTGGAGACGGCGACCGTGGTGCCCGCCTCGGCGCCGATGTTGAGGTCGTACTGGATGTACAGGTTGAGGGTCAGGTTGAACTCGGTCCCGGACATCGGGACTGGGACCTGGTAGGAGGTCCCGTAGGTGTACCCCCAGCTGATGCAGGCGTCGCCCGCGTTGTAGCCGGAGGAGCTCGCGGAGACCGACTGCGTGTAGATCGAGGGGCTCCCCGCGAGGTTGTCGTCCTCGACCTGGACGACGCCGCCCGGGTTCGAGTCGGCGGTGAAGTCGAGGATCGTGATGCAGTTGCTCGTCGCCCCGTAGAGGTTGATCGCGGCGACCTCCGGACCGCCGACCGGGTCGAGCGCCTGGCTGTCGACGACCCCGCTCGTGCCGGTGCTCCCCGTCGTGGGGTTGAGGGGGTCGACGTAGTTCAGGAAGTCGTACGGGTAGTTGTCGTCCTGGGAGGCGGCGTACCCGCCCGAGGCGGAGAGGTAGTGGTTCGCCGTCGCATCGTAGAAGGCGGCGCCGTAGGCCTTCTCACCGACCGTGAGCCCGGGATCCCCATCGTAGACCTCCCACGGCGCGAGCCCGAACTGCTTGTCGCCGTAGTAGACCGCGAAGTTGTCGCCGTAGCGGGTGAGCACGGGGCAGCCGGGGGCGCTCCCGAGCTTGTAGGTGGAGTTGGCGATGGGGTAGTAGGGGATCCCCTGGACGACGGAGAGCTTGTAGTACTGCTCGGTGTAGGGGTAGTAGTAGACGTTGTTGTAGGTCATCGTCGCGCCGTTGAAGACCGTGTAGTTCGCGTCGGCCGGTTCCGAGCAGTTGTAGATCGGGATCGTGAGCTGATTGCCCGTGAGGAGCCCGGAGTCGTAGGGGTCCGCCTCGTTCGGGTCCGTGTAGTAGGTGATCGCGATCGTCGCGGAGGCGATCGTCGCGCTGCCGCCCGAGACCTCGAGCGACCAGTTGGAGTCGCTCTCGAACATCGCGAGGCTGAGACCGGGGTAGAAGTCGGTCTCCCCGCTCGTCTGCGAGTTGTTGACGAGCGTGTAGTTCATCACCGGGGCGGTCGGTGTCCCGAGCGAGACGCCGGGGCCGGTTGGGGAGGAGGCCGAGCCCATGTCGTCGAGCGAGACGGTGAGCGCGCCGAGATCGGAGGAGACGATCTCCGTGACGAGCTGCACGGAGGTGATGCCGAGGCTCCCTCCGGGGTGCTGGACGCCCGGGATCTCGACGTAGCCGCTCGAGTCGAAGTTCGCGACGTCGGTCGCGCTGAAGCCGTCCGCGAACTCGTGGGCCCCGTTCAGGATCCCGTCGCCGGCCGCCGACGGGTCGAGCGGGCTCGTCACGTAGCCGGTCACCGTGCCGAAGACGTCCTGGAAGTCGGTGAGGCCGGAGCCGTCCGAGTCGGCGTTGAGCGCCGTGCCGTGGACCACGAAGAACTCCATGAAGGGGGTGAGGCCGGTCCCCGAGCTCGGCGTCTGGCCGACCGGGATGTGGAGGACCTGCGCCGCGTAGGCGTCGGGGATCCCGTCGCCGTCCCAGTTCGGGACGCTCACGAGCGTCGCGGAGGCGGAGGCCGTGCGGCCGTCCGGCGCCACGACGGTCACGTTGAGGATCGGGTTCCCGCTCATCGAGTAGACGTGCTGCACCGTCGACCCCTCGGTCCAGTAGCTGTGGGTCACGAGGTCCGGGCTTCCGTCGCCGAACGACCAGGTGAACGTCCAGAGCTGGTCGAGCTCGGAGAGGTCGGCCGGGGTGCCGAGCAGCGTCGCGGTGAAGGAGACCGAGTGGTTCTCCCCGTAGACGGCGTACCCCGCGTACGGCAGGAGGACGGAGAGCGGCTGTCCCAGCACCGTGACGCGGGCGCTCGCGCTCGCGAGATCGCTCCCGTACCGTCCGGAGAGCGACTCGGTCTGGGTGAAGTTCCCGATCGCCATGTAGCTGTGGCCGTCGTCGAACCCTGTGCCGGTCGTGCCGTCGCCCCACTGCCAGGACCCGGAGAGCCCCGCGATGTCGTACGGCGCCCCCGTCAGGTTCTGCGGACCGTACTCGTACACCTGGTCGGCCTCGACCACCCGGTTCGGGAGGGTGAAGCCGAGGGGCGCAGCGGTCACCTTGACCGGCTGCGAGTAGGAGGCGGAACGGCCCTCGTCGTTCGTGACCGTGAGCGTCACCGTGTAGGTGCCGATGCTCGAGTAGGTGTGGCCGACGACCGGCCCCACGCCCGCGAGGGCGCCGACCGGCGTCCCGTCGCCGAAGTTCCAGTAGTAGGTGAGGTTCCCGCCCGCGTGCGCTCCCGGGTACTCGACGCTGCTCTGCGCATTGAAGACGGCCGTCTCGCCCTCGACGACCCCCCCCGCCGGGATCGTGAACGACGGCGTCGGGGGGACGCTCAGGATCTTGAGGAAGGTCCAAGCCGCCGTCGAGTAGCCGTGGGCCGGATCGATCGCGTAGACGACGAGCGCGTACTCGGTCGCCGAGTACCGGTACAGGTGGGAGACCGTGTCCTTGAACGGCGCGAGGCTCTGGCTGGTGGTCTGGCCGTCGCCGAACTGCCACAGGTAGTCGAGGTTCCCCACGGTGTAGTTCAGGTCCGCGCCGACCGCGGTGAGGCTCGTCGACGGGCTCGCGTCCACCGCACCTGGGACCGAGGCGAGCGAGACGGTCGGGGCGACGCCCTCGGCCCGGGCGCCCCACCACGGCTCGGAGATCCGGAGGCTGGTGGAGGCGCTGCCGCCGTAGGCGTCGGTGACGGTGATCTTGAGCGTGTAGTCGGCGCCGGGGATCCACCGGTGCGTCGCGAAGACGTCGCCCAGCGTCGGCTCGGGCACCCCGGGCTTCGCGACCGATCCGGTGGCCGTCGTCTGGTCGCCGAAGTTCCACTTGGCGGTCAGCGCGGTCCGGGCCGGCGAGAAGAGCTGCGCGGCCAGGAAGACCTCCTGCCCGAGGGAGGCCTGGTTGCCGTCCACCTCCCACGGGGTGGACTGGCGCTGGTTCGCGTTGAACGTGTGGAAGTACTGCTGCGACCCGCAGAGGAGGGGGCCGTAGTAGCGCCGGCAGTTCCCTCCGTCCCCGAAGAAGTCGATCGTGAGCGTCGCTGGGTTGGACCCATGGGCGGTGCCGAGATAGGCGATCTCGATCGTATCGGTGTCGGCGAGCTCGAGCGGGACGTCCGTGAGCGTGAGGACGTTCCCCCACGGGCTCGAGCCCTGCCGGGTGAGGTGCCCGTAGGCGACGAGCTGCCCGCCTTCGACGACGCTCAGGTTGAGCGTATTGCCGGGGGTACCCGCGATCGTGAGCGTCAGGTTCGCGAGCGTGTACGCGCTGTAGAGCCCCACGTTCGGCGGGGTGTCGATGACGGTGACGGACGTCGAGTTCGTCGAGAGGAGCCCCTCGTTGTCCCGGACCGTGAGGTTCGCCGCGTAGGTTCCCGGTGCGAAGTAGACCTCCCGGCCGATCACGCCGTTCGTCTGGTTCTCGATCGTCGAGCCGGTGGACCGGGTCGACCAGGTGTAGTTGAGGAGCGGGATGTCCGTCGGGACGTCGTAGGTCGAGCTGCCGTTCAGGACGGCGAGCGTCCCCACCGGCACCTTCGTGGCCGGCGTCGAAGAGGCGTTCGCGTTCGGCGGCGTGTTCACGATCGTGATGGGAACGGTCGCGGTGCTCGTGAGCCCGAGCCCGTCCGTGACGGTGAGCCCGACCGTGTACGTGCCGCTGATCGTGTACTCGTGCGAGGCGGTGATCCCGGCGCCGAGGCTACCGTCCCCGAAGTTCCATGCGTACCGCAGGTAGGGAAGGTTCGACGGAGCGTCGGTGCTGGCGGCACCGGAGAAGAAGATGGTCGAATCCTCCGGATAGCCGCCGGCGACGGTCGGGGACGTGACGACGGTCACGACCGCCTGCGGCGGGGGATCGGTGATGTTGATCCCCGAGACGAACCCCTGGCCGGCGGCCCCCGTGGCGTTGTCGTAGGCGGTGACCGTGACGATGTAGTTGCCGGACTCGTTGAAAACGTGGTCGATGGGATTCCCCCAGCCGGTGCTGTTGTCCCCGAAGAGCCACTCGTAGGCGAAGTTGTCCGTCTCGTAGCTCGCCGGATCGGTCGTCTCGCTCGCGGAGAACTCGATCGGGCTGTCCACGGGCGCGCTCGTCACGTTCGAGGTCGCGCTGACCGTGACCGTCGGGATGCCGACCACGATGACGTCCGTCGCGATCACGTAGTCGCCCTGCGCGTCGTAGGCGGTGAGCGAGACGTCGTAAGAGCCGGGCCGGTCGTAGGTGTGGGTGAAGGAGAAGCTGGCCGTTTCGTCGCACGGTGTGCTCGACGAATCGCATCCCGCCGGTGCGGCGAGCTGCTCCTGCTCGTAGCCGAGGGCGCCCTCCGCCGCCGTCTGACCGTAGAAATAGTAGACCATGTAGCCGCTGAAGGTCCCTTGGACGAGGGACTCGGTGTAGCCGCCGGTGACGAATCCGGTCAGGGTGACCGGGGACCCGACCGACGCCTCGATGGGCGAGAGGCTCCCGATCCGAAGGCCGTTCGGGCTGCTCGCGTGGGCTTCGGCGACCGCCTGGAGGCCGGCCACGAGCATGACCAGCGCGATCGCCACTCCCAGGCTCACCCGCAGCGCCTGGCTCGGCGGGGGCGCCCGGAACGGGATCGGCGAGCCCGGACGGGGAGGGGTCCGTTCGGGCCGCCCCGCCCGTCGCGACGCCTCAGATTCCTGCCGTAGGGACAGACCCACGAGGTGCCGGCGCAGGGTGGCCTCCGCCGCGGTGCACGA
>JASHXS010000114.1 GCA_030043405.1 Thermoplasmata archaeon
CTACACCTCGATCGCGGTCCTCCTCCGGTTCGTCCGCAACAGCATGCTCGAAGTGATGAACCTCGACTTCGTCCGAACCGCCCGAGCGAAGGGCGTCACGGAGTCGGTCGTCATCAAACGGCACGCCGGCCGAAACTCGCTGAACGTGACGATCACGATCCTAGGGCTGACCTTCGCCTTCTTCGTCGGGGGATTCCCAATCATCGAGGAGGTGTTCCACCTGAACGGGGTGGGTCGCATCCTCGCGCTGTCGATCCTGCAGCCCTACGACTTCGCCCTCATCTTCGGGTCGACGATCTTGTTCACGCTCATCGTGGTGGTCGCGAACATCATCGTGGACGTGGTCTACGCGTTCCTCGACCCCCGCGTGAGGTTGGGGTAGATCCATGAGCGTCGTCAATCCAAACCCGATGGTGCAACCGACGCGCGTCATCCCTGCCGCGACGTCCACGGGGCGCCGCCCGAACCCGCGGATCGCTCAATGGAAGCGTACCTGGTACTTCCTGCGGCGCAACACCCTCGCGATGGTAGGTCTCGGCATCATCATCGCGCTGGTCATCCTGGCCGTCTACGCGCTGTTCCAGCCGTACCCGTGGACCTCGATGACCCAGTACTGTGCGTACACCCCCGGCTCCTCCGAGAACGCCTGCCAGGGATTCCCGAACTCGGTGTGCACGTACGCGCAAGGCACGGCCCCGCCGGCCCCCAACTGCTACCAGACTCCCGCGCTGTTCCCGTCGTTCGTCCCGCCGACGTTATCGATCTTCCCCTATCACGTCGGTCCGCTGCCGCTCGGCTCCTTCATCGGAGCGACCTCGAACCCGGGGGGATACTACTTCTTCAATCTGTACCAAGGGATCGTCCGAGGGGCCGACTGGTCGCTCGCCCTCTCCGTCTCGATCGTCGGCGCCGGGGCCCTGATCGGACTCCTGGTCGGCGCCATCGCCGGTTACTTCGGCGGGGTCGTGGACGAGGGGCTGATGCGATTCGTCGACATCATGCTCTCCATCCCCCAGATCCTGTTCGTGCTGATCGTGGTGGCCGTCCTGTCCGGGCTCCCCGTCTTCGGCGATTCGCTGACCATCCGCATGACCCTCCTGGTCCTGGCGTTCGTCGTGGTCTGGTGGCCGTTATACGCGCGTATCGTGCGGGGCCAAGTGTTGGTGACCCGCGAGCAGAAGTTCGTCGAGGCGGCCCGGGCCAGTGGCGCGTCCCGCGGGCGGATCATCCGCAAGCACATCATCCCGAACTCGGTCTACCCGGTCTTCGTCCAGATGTCCCTGGACGTCGGGTCCGTCCCCTTGCTCATCGGCGGCCTCGTCTTCCTCGGGTTCACGCAACTGTTCCCCTCGACCTCGTTCCCCGAGTGGGGTTCCCTCTCGGCCCTGTCGGTGAACCCCTCGATGCTCGAGAACCTCCTGGTGGCGAGCCAGCTGGGTGACCCCGTGTACGTGCCGTGGTGGATGATGCTGTTCCCCGGCGTGATGCTGTTCATGTACGCCATCAGCGTGAACTTCCTCTCGGACGGGCTGCGCGACGCCCTGGACCCGAGGCTCCGTCGGTAGGCCCCATGTCGAGCGTCCTTCGTCCCGCGGGGGAGTCCCCCACGCCCTCCGACTCCGAGCGACCCCTCAGTGGGTCGGCCGAGGTCCCCGATGTCGCTTCGAGCTCCGCGACCCCCGGCCGGGACGTCGTGCTCGATGTGCGGGACCTGAAGACCTATTTCTTCACGTACGACGGGGTCGTGAAGGCGCTGGACGGCGTCTCGTTCAAGGTTCGGAGCGGCGAGACGCTCGGGCTCGTAGGAGAGACCGGTTGCGGCAAGAGCGTCACGGCGTTCTCGATCACACGACTGATCACGGACCCGCCGGGACGCATCATGAGCGGGAAGGTCCTCTATCGGGGGGCCAACCTGCTCTGGAATCTCGACAAGGAAGCGACCTTCAAGCCGATCGGCGACACCGGGCGCGTGAAAATCCGTCGACGCTTCCGTCAGATCCGGGCGGCCTCGGACCGGATGTCCTCCGTGCGGGGGAGCGGCATCTCGACCATCTTCCAGGAGCCGACCTCCGCGATGAACCCGATCTTCTCGATCGCGGACCAGATCGGGGAGTCCTTGGTCCTCCACCGGGGGGTCGAGATCATCGACGAGCTCCTGAACGCCCACCCGGACGAGGCGTCCGTCAACCCGGCGATCGACCACCTCCTCGAGACGTCCCGTCACGGGACGAATGCGGAGGTCCGGGCGGCCGCGAATGCCGTCGGGAAGGCGGTCGGTGTCACCTCCTTCGGAGCGGAAGCCTACTACATCCTACGGGAGGCCGGCCCCGCCGCCCCGGACTGCCGACCGGAGATTGTCCGCGCCCTGCGTCGCCTCCACCTCAGTTCGCTCCAACGCGCCCAGCTCCGCAAGGAGCGTCAGATCGCCGACCTGCGACGCAAGGCGAACAACATCTACCTGGGCGAGATGCGCAGCGGCCAGCCCGCTCGACTCGCGCGCGCCGGCCTGAAGCGCCAGCAGACCACCCTCCGACTGCGCACGTTCTACCTCGGCCTTTGGGGCATTCGCGGCCACGCCAAACGGCCCCTCCAGGCGGAACTGTACTGGCGGACAGTATCCCTCCTCGAAGGCGTCGGGATCGGCAATCCGGTCCAGGTGGCCCGCGGCTACCCCCACGAACTGTCGGGCGGGATGCTCCAGCGGGTGATGATCGCGATGGCGCTCTCGTCGGAGCCG
>JASHXS010000115.1 GCA_030043405.1 Thermoplasmata archaeon
TCCGACATGCAGAAGCTCGCCCGCGCCACGGGCGGGAAGATCGTCACCGGCGTGAAGGAACTCACGGCGAAGGACCTCGGCACGGCGGCCAAGGTCGACGAGCGCAAGATCGGCGACGACCACATGACGTACATCTCCGGCTGTGCCAACCCCCGCTCCGTCTCGATCCTGATCCGGGGCGGTACCGAGCACGTGACCCAGGAGGTCGAGCGGTCGCTCCAGGACGCCCTCAAGGTCGTCGCGAGCGTCCTCGAGGACGGCGTCGTCTGCCCCGGCGGCGGTGCGACGGAGATCGACCTCGCGGTCAAGCTCCGCAAGTGGGCCGGTTCGGTCGGCGGGCGGGAGCAGCTCGCGGTCGAGGCGTTCGCCCAGGCCCTGGAGTGCATTCCCTGGGCCCTCGCCGAGAACGGCGGGTACGACTCGATCGACACGCTGATCCAGCTCCGGAGTGCCCACGAGGGGTCGGGCGCCAACAAGAACGTCGGCGTCAACCTGGCGGACGGCAAGGGCGCGGACATGTGGAAGCTGCACGTGGTCGAGCCCGCGCGGGTGAAGCGCCAGGCGCTCACCTCGGCGACGGAGGTCGCCTCGATGGTGCTCCGCATTGACGACATCATCGCGTCGAAGAAGTCGAGCCCGCCCCCCGCGGGCGGCGCCGGCGGCCACGACCACTAGGATCGTCGACCCGAACCCCTTCCCCAGCCGACCCTCTCGGGCCGGCGGCCGCCACCCGGATGGGTGGCGGGCGTTCCTTTTACGCCGGGGCCCTTCCTCGGACCGAGGAGCGACTTGCGGCTCACCGTACTCGGCGGCGATGGCGGATTCCCGGACGCCGGCGGCGCCTGCAGCGGCTACCTCCTCGAGACCGACGGGTTCCACCTCCTGGTCGATCCGGGGTACGCGACGTTTCCCCGCCTGGCCCGCCAACTGGCCCCCGAGCGGGTCGACGCGGTCATCGTGAGTCACGGCCACCCCGACCACTGCGCGGACCTGAGCCCGCTCCTCCGGGCCCGCTCCCTACGGGAGGATCCGTTGCCTCCCTTGCCGGTGTACTCGCTCCCCGGGGCCGTGGCGGCCGTGCTGGCCCTGGACTCTCCGCGGACCGCCAGCACGGTCGAACTCCACGATTTCTCGGCCGGCACGGAGTTCCGCGTGGGGCCGCTCCAGGTACGATCGTTCGACCTGCCCCACTTCGTGCCGAATGCGGGCCTCCGGGTGAAGGCCGGGGAGGAGGTGCTCGCGTACACGGGGGACTCGGGCCCGAGCCCCCAGCTCCGCGGGCTGGCCCAGGACGCCGATCTTCTCCTCGCCGAAGCCACGTACGTATCGGAGGTCCCGGCCGAAGACGCCCCCTTCCTCTCGAGCGCCCGCCAGGCCGGCCAGCTCGCTCACGCCGCGCATGCGCGCCGGCTCTTGCTGACCCACGTGTGGCCCGGCACCGACCGGGATGAGCTCGAGCACGCCGCCCGGGAAGGGTTCAACGGCCAGGTCGGGTCGGCGACGGCGGGAGAGACCATCGACCTCCGCCGGCATCTGGGGGGCCACCAGGGTTTCTGAGGAGCCGGGGCCCTCTCACGGGCCCCTCCGAAGCTTTCATAATCAGGGGCGGGTAGGCCGCCCGTCATGCGCACGAAACAGGTGGAGGGGGTCCTCCGGCTCGACGTCGTCGCCTTGGAACCCCGTCCCGCCATCTACCTCGCCTACGACGGGCTGGCCGGCGTGAGCCAGCGGCCCATCCTACGGGACCTCGTCGACGAGCTCGCCCGCAAGGGTCCGAACGACCTCGCGAAGTTCCTGGAGACGCTCCGGCGCGAACACTCGGGCCAGGTGCACGTCTACTTCGCCGACTATGTCAGCTACGGCATCGGCGGGGGGGACGCCACGTCGGAGTTCTTCCTCGGCACGTTCTTGGTCCTCCACGAACCGGCACGCCCCGCGGGCGAAGGTCCGGCCGTGCCGGAGCATCTCGCCCTCTTCCGGCCCGGCGGCGTCGAGCGACTCTCCCTCGAAGGGGTCGGCGCGTAGTCGGGATTCGCAAGAACCATCTGCTCGCCCCATTCTCCCCGGACGGGCCCGATCATGGACGAGACGCCCCTGGAGCGCGAGCGGCGGGGAAAGGTCGCCCGCTGGCGCGCGGAAGGACGCGAACCGTACCCGTGGGCCTTCGCGGGTCGCGTCGCCACGGAAGTCGTGCGCGAGCGATGCCGCTCGCTGTCGTCGGGCGAGGAGGCCAAGGGAGCGACCGAGCGGGTGGCGGGGCGACTCCGGGCGCTCCGCGTCCACGGCCGAACCGCCTTCGCGGACATCGAGGACCTCTCCGGCTCGCTCCAACTGATCCTCCGGGCCGACGTCCTAGGCGAAGCGCCGTACCAGGGATGGGTGTCGGACCTGGACTCCGGCGACCTGGTCGGGGCCGAGGGTCGGCCCGCGCTCTCCCGTCGCGGGGAACCCTCCCTGGTGGCGACCCGGGTCGAGCTCCTCGCCAAGGCGATCTCGCCCCCGCCCGAAAAGTTCCATGGCCTCCAGGATGTCGAGGAGCGCCTCCGCCACCGACACGTGGACCTCCTCTCGTCGGCGGAGAGCCGCGCCCGCTTCCGCGCCCGGTCGATCCTCGTGCGGGAGACCCGACGCTTCCTGGACGACGAGGGCTTCCTCGAGACGGAGACCTCGGTCCTCGTGCCCCAGGCCGGCGGCGGCGCGGCCGCCCCGTTCACGACCCGCTCGAAGTACATCGACCAGGAGCTCCAGCTCCGGATCGCGATCGAGCTCGCCCTGAAGCGCCTGCTCGTGGGAGGCCTGGAGCGCGTCTACGAGCTCGGGAAGTGTTTCCGCAACGAGGACCTCGACACCACCCACTCCCCCGAGTTCACCATGCTCGAGGCGTACTGGGCGTACGCCGACTATGGCGACATGAAGTCGCTCGTCGAACGGCTCTACGCCCGTCTCGCCTCCCGGGTCGGTGAGCTCCTGCCGGACGTCCCGGCGGCCCAGGAGGCGGCCCGAGCGTTCGCCGCCGGCTTCCAGTCCATCGACTTCGTCGAGGAACTCGAACGACGGAGCGGTCTCACCCGTCTCCTGGACCGCCCTCCCCACGAGCTCCGGGAGTACGCCCGGT
>JASHXS010000116.1 GCA_030043405.1 Thermoplasmata archaeon
GTGTCCTTGAGTTTTAGGGTGAACGAAGTGCCGGCGACGCTGACCTCTCCCGTCAGGTGGTCACCGGCCGAGACGGGGTACGACGAGCCCAGGTTCACCGAGTTGGCGGGGTACATCTCGTACCACCCGTAGTACGACGGACTGCCCGCCGCGCAGTCCGTGTCCGTCCCGATTTGCTCCACCGAGCTCGACGTGTACCCATCGATCCCCACCCAGAACGAGGCGTAGTGAGAACTGCTCGGGCAGCTCCCATGGACGGCGGGTTCGACCCAGCTCCCAATCACTTCGGTAAATTTCGAGGCATCGGACACCGCATAGCCCGCCCAGTTGGTACTGTCCAGGCTGTTGTCGAAGAGATGGGTGGGTGCCGCCGCGCCCGAGGCGGTAGGACCGGCGGCGATCGACACCGACCCTGCCGCGATGGTGACGAAACTGAACAGCACGGTCCCCATGAGCACAAAGCGTTGGGCGTTCACGGACTCACCTGCGAGAGGCAGACCCGCCGCCTAGATAACGGGCTTAAGGGACGCAACTCGGCTGGCGAAGGCCCCGGGTCCCCTACCGTCGTCCTTTCGCGCGGGCCGCCTTTCGAGCCGACGGCGTTCCCCAGGCCATCAACTCGATCCAGTTCCCGTCGGGATCCGTCACGTAGTAGTTCTGCCGAACCCCATGGGGGTCGCTGGGCCGTAGCACAGTCTTCCCCCCAAGGGCTTCCAGGTGCTTGGCGAGCGCTGGCGCTTTCCCGGTCGAGAACCCGAGATGGTCCAGGCCCTCTCCCGGCACGAAGGGAGTAGCGTAAGGGGAGTCGGGAGGATACCAGTTCAGTTCCAGGCGCTGGCCCGTTCCGGGGTCGGCGAGGAGGACTCGGCGTCCTCCGTGCGGCATCCGGCCGCCGCGGAGCTTGACGAGCCCCAGCCCCTCCACGTAGAACCGAAGCGATCGGTCGAGGTCCGTCACTCGGACCCCGAAATAGATCAGGCCCATCCCTCCCGCCAGCCCATCCGACCTTAAGGGCCGACCGGAGCCTGACCGCCAGGGACGCGAAGAACGGTATCACCTCGCGCCGTTCCACGCCCTCCTATGAAGTGGCTTGAGCCCCGAGGGGCACGGGGGACCTGCCATGACGCACCATGTGAAACCGGTTCCCGAGGGCTACCACACCGTGACCGCCTCGCTCACCGTCCATGACGGGGCTCGAGCGCTGGAATTCTACACCAAGGCACTCGGGGCGAAGGAACGACTCAAGTCCCTGGGCCCTGGAGGCAAAATCATGCACGCCGAACTTGAGATCGGGGACTCGGTCGTCTTCCTCTCCGATGAATTCCCGGAGATGGGCAACCGCTCGCCCAAGACGCTCGGGGGAACGGCCGGAGGGATCTGGCTGTACGTGCCCGACACCGATGCGATGTTCAAGAAGGCGGTCGCCGCCGGAGCCACGGCCATCAACGAGCCGGTGGACATGTTCTGGGGGGACCGGACCTCACGTATCCGCGATCCCTTCGGGCATGAGTGGTCGATCTCCACCCATACCGAGGACGTGCCGCCCGCGGAACTCGAGGCGCGGGCCAAGGCGTTCTACGCACAATCCGCCGGGGAGACGCGTCGCCGTCCCTAGGGCGGTGAACGCCTCTAGGTGCAAGCGCGATTGCAACCAACTCGGTCCCTCGATCGGGGGTGGGGGGAGAAGTCCGCCGTTCAGAGAGCGGTGTTGGGCCGCGTTCCTCCGGGACTCGGGCCCGTACCGCGAGCCCGGATACGTCGGGCGGCCACGATGATGCAGCCAATGTAGATCAACGCTGCAAACCAATCTCCCTGTGGAATGTCGTGCACTGCGATCGCCGTGGTCAAGGGAAGTAGCATGGCGCCGGTGACGAGCGAGAGGGTCTGGGCCTCGGTGAGGGAAAACTGTCCAAGGAATCGGATCGCCAGGGCCGCGCACACTATCGGGTAGATGGTCGCCACGATCGCCGCCGCGGGCCCGAGTCTCCAAAGTAGCATTCCGGGGACCCAGTCAGGGACAAACGGGACCGGGAAAAATGACAGCACGGGGATGAAGGTTACGAAAAAGAAGACCAGCGACGCAAGGATCAGCCAGGACGTTCGCGAGAACCGACCCCGGAGAACCCGGGCCGGGTCGGGCCTCGGGAGTCGCCGCGCCAGGTAGATGCCGAGGCCGAGGATCCCGACTGGGAGCAACAGCAGAGGGAGCACGGCGCGGAAGGACACGCTGAACAGCGTCTGGAGGGCGAGGATCCCCAGGACTTCGAACCCTACTAGGCCGAGGAACCAGCGGACGGTCCGGTCGTTCAGAAATCGGGTATGACGAGACTCTGGAAAGATGAGGAAGCTGAGTACGATGGGTACGGAGATACTGACGATCATGTGGAACAAGGTGATCTCCGTCACCCACGGCCAGTTGATGCCGATCCACCGGCCCTCGCCGCCCCCGAGAGCTGGGGAGGTCGGCGTCACCGCGAAGTAGGTCTTCGCCAGCAGCCCTTCGTTGAGGGCTCCGTAGGAAACCCCCAACGCGAGCAAGGAAGCCAGCCACTTGTTCCAAGCCACCACCGCTTCCCGGATCAGGAGTACCGGGAATGCGTAGCTGGGCCAGGTGAGGAGGAAGAAAGTGAACGCGGCCGACGGGATGGTGACGGCCGCCCCGAACGAAGTGGAACCCGTGAGGAACTCCACACACGGCGTGAGAAGGACGAGGAACAGAATCGGCCGTGCGTTCCGCACGGTCGATGCACTCGGTGGCCCCGCCTAAGTGCGTATCTGTCGACCACTCCCCCCGATGGCCGGCCGGATTCGCGCCCTATCGGCGACCCCATGCGTCAGCCCGGGGCCCACGGACGGAGACCTCCCTCCGCGGGCTACATCGGCGCGAGTCGCTTGGACGGGCCTTCCCGGCCCCACTGGCGGATTCCGGGTGCCAGAACGAGGACGACATTGACCGCCAGCACCCCGACCCCCGCGATCAGGTAACAGTCGGTGATACCGACGAGCAGAAC
>JASHXS010000117.1 GCA_030043405.1 Thermoplasmata archaeon
CCCCGCTCGAGATCGCGGCCGTGGCCACGCTGGCGACGGCGACCCTGGTCGGAGTGGTCGCGTGGGGCGTCGTTCGTCGCCGGCGGCGGGCCGACGCGGCGACCGCGCCGGTGCCCGAGGAGGAGCTGCAGCGTTTCGTGGAGGGCCGCGACCGGGTGATCGCGGCGGTCCGCGACGCGGGCGCGGCCGATCTGTCGCGGATCGAGTCGGCGGTCGGGCCCTCGGCCTCGGTCTCCGACTGGGTCGCGTCGCTCGTCTCCGATGGCACCCTCGGCGCGCGGGTGGGCCCGGACGGCGTCTCGCGGTTCTACCTCGTCACGTCCCCGCTCGGGCCCCCGCAGATCCTGTTGGACGCGGTGGCGCTCGACCGGGCGAGCCGGGCCCGCGACGAGCTCCTCGACGACGCGGGGAGGGACTCGACGGATCCTTAGGGTTCCGCCGGGCCCGTGGGCGGGTTGGCGGCCGTGGGAGGTCGGGCCCGACGCCGCCGCCACACGATCACGGCGCCCCCGACCGCGACGATCGCGACGGCGGCGATGGCCAGGAGGAACCAGGGGTCGGTCAGCCCGAACCCCGCGGAGGCGGCGACGCTGAACTGGGCCGTGACCTGGCCCGCGCCGGCGACGGTCAGATTCCCCGTGATGTTGCCGCCCGCCGCGCTCGACTGGGTGAAGGTCAGCGACCCGGAGACGGTCAGGCCCGTGAGGGAGGCGCCGGGGCAGGCCGCCGCGACCAAGAGGTACGTGCCGTTCGTCAGACTCGCCGACGAGCCCGCGTCGTAGCTCGTGCCCCCGAGACGGAAGGTCGCGCAGCTGCCCCCGTTCTCGGCCCACAGGACCGGGAAGGTGGCCACGAAGTCGGCCGTCAGCGTGCCCGACCCGTGCAGGCTGAGCTCACCGGTCTCATTCACGGCGCTCGCGAGGCCCGGGGTGAAGGCGACGTCCGCACTCGGCGTGACACTCTCGAGCGTGACGCCCGCGCACCAGGTGATGGTCATCCCGTACGTACCGGCCTGCAGGTTGGCCGGCGTGCCGGGCGTGAAGTGTCCGTCGGCGTAATCGAGCAGCGCGCACGTCGTCCCCGGGTCGAAGAACTCGAGCGTGTACGCGACGCCGTACGTCCACACGTCGTCGTACGGACAACCGCCCGGACCGCAACCACCGGTCAGCACGAAGTTCCCGGTCGACGGGTCGACGGCGCCGCCGGCTTCACTCCGGGCCCCGGGCGGCGCGGTGGAACTGAGTTCCGTCCAGCTCCCGTCCTGGAAGCCCCAGGTGTCCGCGTACGTGACGCCGGGGAAGTTCGACAGGGTCACGTACGTCCCGCCGAACAGGAGGACCGAGCCGATCGTGGGATCCCACCCCATCGTGGGGTCGACCCGGAGGGCGGGGGACTCCCCACTGATCTGGGTCCAGGCGCCCTTCGAGAAGAGCCAGGTCGCGTCCGAGTAGGAGCCGGTCGAGCTGACGACTCCGCCGAAGAGGAGCACGCCGTCGTCCGACCCGTCCTCGGCCAAGCCTTCGCCGTACACTTCGGCGGGGGCCGTCGTGAGGTTAGGTTCGGTCCATGCGCGGCCGACCAGCTCCCAGGTGCCACAACCCGAGAAGCAGCCGTACCCCCCGAACAGGACGAGGTTCCCGGAGCTCGGGTCGAAGGCCAGCCCCCCTTCTTCCGTCGCGGGGACCGCTCCCGTCGTCGGGTAGGCGGCCCACGCGCCGTGCACGAACGTCCAGGTATCGTTCAGCGTGCCGGACTCGGTGCACGTCGGGGGATTGCGGCAGCCCACCCCGCCGAACAGCACGACCTCGGAGAGGGTGGGGTCCCACGCCATCTGGGCTTCGCCGCGGGCCCCGGGGGAAACGGTCGTGTTCAGCTGGGTCCACACTCCGCCGGCATCGGTCCACGTCTCATTCGACCAGGAATTGCACTCGACCGACGTGCAGCCTCCGTAGAGGACCGCGTAGCCATCGACCGGGTCCGACGCGAGCGAGGGATAGTACAGTCCGGGGAGTCCGGGCGGTGTCGGATCGGCCTGCCAGAGATCCGGTCCGGCCGCGGGGGTCGAGGCCGGCGCGGACGCGAGGGCCGATCCTCGGATGGGGCTCGCCATCGCGGCCAAGGTCGGGGTTCCGCGGTCCGGTGAGGCGACGACCAGGGCGCTGGCCAGGAGCACCACCCCGAGCGCGACCGCCGCGAGCCTCGGGGTCCACGGACACGAGCGTCGTTTCGCCACGGCGAACCGCGAGGGGGCGCCGTCTGATAACGTGGGCGAACGGACCGGGGTCGGGTCGTCGCCGACCGGGGCCTACACGGGGTCCCGGCCGACCAGGTCGTAGTAGCGGTACGCCGCCTCGCCGGCGCCGAAACAGTACTTCAGCGTCGTGAACCCGCTCTTCAGCTCGGCCGCGTCGTCCGCGACCTGGGACGCGTCCTTTCCCTGGTGCAGGAGGTCGTCCAGCAGCCCGGCGATGCGCGCCATCTCCCTCGGGCCCATCCCGACGCGCGTGACCTCCGGGGTGCCGAGCCGGATCCCACCGGGGTGCTTCGGACTCTTGTCGCCGGGGAGGAGGTTCTTGTTCGTGATGACCCCGACGTCCGCCAGACGTCGGGCGACGGACTCGCCGCCTCCCTCCTTCTCCACGCGGACCGCGATCGTATGGGAGCGCGTGAAGCCGAGGCTCGGCGCGAGGACGTCGAACCCCTTGTCGTGGAGCGCCTGCCCGAGCGCGCGGGCGTTGGCGACGGTGGCGCGGGCGTACTCGCGGCCGAACTCCACCTGTTCGGCGAGGCTGACCGCCAGGGCGGCCATCGCGTGCAGGTGGTGGTTGCTCGTGACGCCGGGGAACGCGCCGCTCTCGAGCTTCTTCCGGATCTCCGGGTCCTCGGTCTGCGCCAGGAGGATCCCGTGCTGGGGCCCGGGGAGCGTCTTGTGAGTCGACGCGGAGAGGACCGTGCACCCCTCGTGGAGCGGGTCCTGGAACTC
>JASHXS010000118.1 GCA_030043405.1 Thermoplasmata archaeon
AGGTGATACGTCGGGCTCAGCGTGCTCGGCACATACTCCACCGTCCGGTCCGGCGAGTAGACCGTCGGTACCGAGAGCGTGTACGTGTTCGCCAGCAGCCCCGTGACGTTGATCCACGTCCCCGTCGACGAATACGTCGTCCCGTTGAACGTCACCGTCCACGCCGTCCCCGCCGTCAGCGTCGAGACGAGGTCGAAGTCGACGTTGTACCGGGCGGGGGGTGCGACGACGATGAGCGCGAAATCGGCGACCTCCGTCACCGGTCCCTCCGGGTTGACCACGGTGCTGGTGAGCGGGCCGGTGTAACTGCCATCCCCGGTCCCGACCCATCCCGCGAACGAGTAGCCGGTGTCCGGTGTCTCGCCGATGGAGACGGACGCGCCCGCGTCAACCCAGACGGCGGAGTGCAGGGTGAGACCGCCGGCGATCAGCGTGACCGAGCCGTCCCCGTTGTCCGCCGGAGTGACGAGCACCTGCTCGTAGAAGCTCAGCGTGAGGGAAGTCGACCCGGTCGTGCACTCGCTCCCGGGGAAGCCCGAGGCCACGTAGCGCTGACCGGAGGTGCCGTTCACGTAGGCGTACGGGACCTCGACCGGGTACTGGCCCGCCGGGCCGGCACTGCACGAGAGGAGGTCGGTGATGACGAGCGTGGGGGCGTCCGACGAGTACCCGCTGCCGTTGAGGTCCACGGTCCACCAGGTGCCGCTCGGGAGGCCCGTCTCGGTCACCGTGAGCGAGAAACGGTCCGCCGGCAGGGGCTGGAACTGGGCGCTCTCCGAGATTGGGCCCGAGACCGTCACGTTCGCGTAGTTGGAGGGGCCACTGTACGACCCGGCTCCGCTCCCGTCCCACCCCAGGAACGAGTAGGCGGAGCTAGCCGTGGCCTGGAATGACGCGGTCGCGCCCGCGGCGTACCAGTTCGACCCGCCGCCCGTGACCGACCCGCCCACGGACGTACTGACGTCGACGCGGTACGAGAGCGAGAAGGCGACCGAGTACGTGTTACCCGGAGTCACGGAGAGGTTCGGCCCGAACCCGGTGGGCGCGTAGGCGACGGAGTCGTTCGCCGACGCACTGATCGAAGGCGCACTGACCGGGTACGTGCCGGCCTTTTCCGTCAGGTTGATCCACGGCGTACTCGAGCCGTACGTGGTCCCGTTGAACTCGACCTGCCAGAAGTCGCCCGCCGCGAGCCCGGTCGCGTGGAAGGCGACCTGGCCCGCGCTGCCCGCGTCGTCGATGTAGGTGGTGAAGTTGAGGTCGATGACCACCAGGACGGGCACTTGGACGTCCGGACCGGCGGTCGGCGCGTAGTAGTCCCAGCCGGATGAGGACGTGGACTGAGCGGAGACGTCGGTGAGGGTGTACTCACCGGTGTAGACGTTGTCGACCTGGACCACCGACGGGGCCGTCCCACTGTACGTCGTGCCGGCAAAGTCGAAGGAGTAGGGGGTGCCCGCAGGCAGGCCCTGCGGGACGAAGGTCAGGTTGTACAGGCCGATGATGCCCGCGAAGAACGTCTCGTTGATCGGACCGTTCACGGTCATGAACGCAGACGACGGAGTCCCGGTCGCGGAGCCGTTCCCGGAGCCGAAGACGTACGAGACCGGGCCGTTCGAGTAGTAGACCGTGGATAGCTGGTAGGTCGTGCCGGCCGGGATGTACCACGGGAAGGAACCCGAGGAGTACGCCCCGGAGTCCAGCACGCCGTTGACCTCTTCGACGTAATAGTCGTAGTAATAGTAGGTGCCGGCGACATCGAGGTCGAGGTCGAAGTAGACCTCGGAGTAGTTTGGCGCCCCCGGCGCGGGAGCGAGTCCCGGCTGGTGGAACGCGACCCCGTAGTAGTACGAGTAGTTCACCCAGACCGTCGAGGGGCCGTAAAAGGCGTACCCGAAGGGGATCGTGGCTTCGCCGACCAGCTCGGTCCAGCCCTGGGGGAGCAGGATCGGAGGGGTCGTCAGGTAGAGGGTCGAGCCATACGGGATGTCCGTGATCTGGATGGTGGTCGCGTTCGTGGAGAACGTGTTCCCGGAGAGTTGGATCGACCAGGTCTCATTGGCGGGAAGCCCGCCGGCCGTGAAGTTGACGGCGAACCCGGCCGAGTTCGACGCAAAGCCGGCCACGAGGTTGGTGATGAAGGTCTCGTTGAACCAGTCCCAGTATAGCTGCGGGCTGGCCGAGTAGTTCTGGGCGTTCCCATACTGATAGATCGGGTAGAGTCCTTCCGTGAACACCGCCGTCGGTCCGGTCGTGGTGTAGGTGATGGCGCCGGTGAGCCCCGTCCAGTCGTCGAAGACCTCGTAGGTGTCGACCCCGGGCGTCGCCACGATGTAGGAGGACCAGTCGATCCCGTTCGAGCTCGAGGCGATCCAGTACGAGACATCGTAGGCGAAGGGGTAGTAGCACGTGCCGGAGCAAGTCTCGTTCATCCACGTGTACGACGCGTACGCCACGCCGTTGGGCGCGATCGTGAGTCCCACGTCGAGGATGCGGTCGTAGCTGTATCCGTACGAAGTTTCCGGTTCGGCGATGACGCCCGGGGTCCAGCTCACTCCACCGTTCACCGAGACCGCGTCAAAGAGCGCCGAGCCGTAGCCGATGTCCGAGGAACCCCCGCTGCCGCTCTCCCCACCGGAGCCCGCGGTCACATTCCAAGTGTAGTACGAGGCGACCCAGGCGACCATGAGACGGCTCGGCGTGCTCGGGTCGAACGCCAGCGCCGACCGCGGACCCCACTCGAAGGGGGAGGTCGTACAGTCGTAGTAGTACGGCGGGACGAACTGCTCGTAGTAGCACGAGTCTTCGCCCGCCACCGGCGCGACGACCACTGGGCCGGACCAGGAGGTTCCGTTGGTCGTCGACGTCGCCACCACGATACTGTCGCCGTAGTCCTCGCAGGAGCCGTAGACCAGGATGCAGGAGCGGTTCGTCGCATACGAGACCGCGACCTCCCCGGCCGAATTGACCGCGATGCTGGGCGATCCCGCGCTGAAGTCCGAGCTCGAGTTCATCCCGGGCAGGTTGATCGGCGAGCTCCAGGAGGCGCCGCCGTTCGTGGAGTAGATCAGGTCCACGCTGGTGGGGTAGTACGGCGCGGACCCATACGTCGTGGAGGGCAGGGTCAGCGTGGTGGTATTCGTGATGTTCTCGTAGACGATGTAGACGGTGTTCCCGTACGCAGCGATCTCGGGGTAGGAGATGTTCGTGGCGCCCACCACCGAGAGGGTGGTCGCATTCGCGAAGCTGGCCCCTCCGTCCGTGGACCAGGTAAAGCCCAGGGCCGACGAGTTCCGGTCGGCGTAGTTCTGGGGGAGCGGCCCCAGGGTGTAGTTGTAGGCGGTACCATACAGGGTCGTGTTCGTCGAGTTGGTGCTCTCATTCGACTCGACGAACGTACCATAGATCACCCCGCTGGAGACCGCGAAGGACGGCTCGAACGCCTGGACGTACGCGCACGTCGCGTTGCCGATCCAGACCGGGCTGCTCCAGTTCTGCCCGGAGTCGTTGGAGGTCTGGAACGCCACGCTGCTCGCGACATCGCTGGTCTCGTTCGGGCCGAAGCAGGAGACGGTCGGAGTGACGTTGGTCAGGACGGAGTAGCCGACCCCGATGTCGGTCCCGCCGAGGTTGACCTCGCTCGGGTTCTGCGGGCCGGAGTAGCAGTACGAGTCAAAGTCGTAGAAGATGTCGTAGGGTGAATTGTTGAAGGTCTCCTGTTCCGATTCGCAAGGGGCGTTGGTGTCGTTCGGGTAGGCGAACGTGGAGTTGTCCGAGTAGAACGTCCCCGAGACCACGTCGGTGGAGTTGTTGGAGCTGTTCCCGGTCGCCGGAGCGGGCCGCTCGAACGCCGGCGTGGAGGGGGCGCCGTGCGAGGACGGCGTCGTCGCCGTTCCCGAAGCCTGCGTCAGGACGAACCCGGCGGAAAGCACCATTACGGCCACCACGAGCAGGGTGGCGAGCGTTCGGGTCGCGTTTGGTCCACGCCGGGGGCCCAGGGCGAGGGGCTGCACGAGCGGCGTCGAGAGTCGCGGTGGTTAAATCCCTCCCCCTTCCGCCCGAACCGGCACGGGGGCCCCTCCGGGGCCGGTCCCAGGCGGCCGGCAGGCGCCGCGTCGCCAAGTTTATAGTCCGCGGGCCGCTCGGAACGCTCGTCCCGGCTTAGCTCAGTGGTAGAGCGGGGGACTGTAGCAGAGACTGCCGCATACCGGCGGCCCCCGTAGAGATCCTCAGGTCGCCTGTTCGAGTCAGGCAGCCGGGACCTGAGGCCCCCGCCGCCGTCCGTGCCGCCGCTCGGCAATGCTCAAGTACCGTGCGTCGCTCGAACGGTCCTATCTCGAGGGTACCCGATGGCCGGCACGTTCTCCGATTCCTGGAAGCTCACGAAGACCGCCTTCCGCCTGATCGCCGAGGACCGGGCGCTGCTCGTCTTCCCGCTGGTGGCCGGCCTGGCCATTCTGGGGATCCTCGCCTTGTTCCTCCTGGGCGCTTTCTGGGTCCTACCGCTCGCGAGCGGGAGCGCTGCGGACGCGCGCTCGTACCAGCTCGCCGGCGTCCTGATGTTCCTGGGCCTCTACTTCGGCGCGACGTGGGTCTCGGTCTATGCCACGGCCGCCCTGATCGGCGCGGCGACCCTGAAGCTCAACGGGCAGCAGCCCACCGCGGCGGACGGGTGGCGGATCGCCCGGTCCCGGATCGGGGCCCTCACGGCCTGGGCGTTCATCGCCGCCACGGTCGGCCTCATCATCCAGCTGATCGCTCGCCGGATCGGCGGGATCGCCGGCCTCGTCATCGGGATCGCGGGCGGGGCGACCTGGTCCCTGGCGACCTACTTCATCGTGCCGGTGGTACTGTACGAGAACGACGGCGCCTGGCGCTCGATCACCCGCTCGGCCCGTATCTTCCTCAACACGTTCGGCCGGTCCCTCGTGTCCAACATCGTGGTCGGTCTCCTCGTGGGGGCGGGGATCTTCGGGGCGTTCGTCCTCGGGATCATCGGGATCGTCCTCCTGCTCTCGGGCTCGACCGTGCTGGGCCTGGTCCTCCTGGGGGCCGGGATCGCGGTCGGCGTACTGGTCGCCCTGATCGGGGCGGCGGCCGAAGGGATCCTCCGCGCGGCCCTCTACCGGTATGCCACCACCGGCAAGATCGACCCCGACCTCCTGCCCGCAGCATACCGCGGGGCGACCCCCGGGTCGGCGCCCGCCCCGCTCCAATGAACGGGTCCGGATGCGGTTGTCGGGATTCGAACCCGAGTAGGTAGCTTGGGAAGCTACCGTCCTAACCACTAGACCACAACCG
>JASHXS010000013.1 GCA_030043405.1 Thermoplasmata archaeon
CGAAGGTCCTCCTGATCTCGGGCCACGACTACTTCGGCCTCAACCCGCCGAGCTCGACGTTCGGCGGCGTGATGCGCAAGGAGACGCTCAACTGCGTCAACTTCAAGCGCATGATGACCCAGCCCGCCGTCGTCACGGCCCGGGAGCAGGGTCTCAAGATCATCGCCGGCGGGCCGTGCGCCTGGCAGCTCGCGCCCCCGACCCGGATGAAGCTGCCGTGGATCCAGGAGTTCGTGGACTCCTTCGGCGGCATCGACTCCGTCGTGGAGGGCGAGGGCGACATCTTCGTCAAGGAGATCGTCGGGAAGGCGCTCCGCGACGAGTTCCTCCCGCCCCACGTCGTCCTGGGGGCGCGCGAAGCGCCCAAGGTCGAGCAGATCTCCTCGATCAAGTACCCCAGCGTCAACGTCCTGGTCGAGATCGGCCGGGGCTGCTGCCGCGGCTGCTCGTTCTGCTCCGTGACCACGCGTCCGACGCGCTGGTACTCCCTCGAGAAGATCGAGGAGGAGCTCAAGGTCAACGCGACGATCGGGATTCGCAAGGGGCTCCTCCACTCCGACGACGTCTACTTCTACGGCAGCCCGAACGTGATGCCCCACGAGGAGAAGCTGATCCCGCTCCTCCAGCTGGCGAAGCGGTACTACGAGCAGGTCGGCTGGAGCCACGTCGCGATCGCGAGCCTGATGACCAAACCCAAGCTGCTCTCGAAGTGCGCGGAAGTGCTCATCGACGAGAAGCAGAGCTGGTGGGGGGTCGAGGTCGGCGTCGAGACGGGGTCGCCTCGGATGATCACCGCCGCCATGCCCGGGAAGGTCGCGCCGTTCAAGGCGTCGCAGTGGCCGGAGCTCGTCGTCCAGGCGGCCGGTCTCATGAACGACAACCACGTCTATCCGGCGTGCACGTTCATCATCGGCCTCCCGCAGGAAACCGAGGACGACGTCGCGAGGACGATCGACCTCATCGATGACCTCTGGGATTTCAAGGGGCTTCTCGTCCCCATGTTCTTCGTGCCGCTCGGGCACCTCAAGTCGCGGGACTGGTTCCGGCGCGACCGCGTGAGCCCGATGCAGGAGGAGCTCCTGAAGCGGGCCCTCTCGCATGGGATCCGGCAGTCGAAGGCGATGCTGAACGACTTCTTCGACTGGGAGGGGAACCACACCACGCTCTACCGGCAGGGGTTCCGGGGGTTCATCGCGTTCCTCGAGACGCTCGCGAAGATGCACGGGTTGTACAGCCCGGCCCGTCGGCCGGGGCGCGAGATCCGAGACCCGAACCTCACGCCCGACCGGTTGCCCGTCCCGACCATTCCCGTCCGGGAATAGGCAGCGGCTTCACGCCTCGTCGTCCGGCCACGATGGGTCGGGGGGCGGGGGCGAATCCCCGGGCCGGTGGACGGCTCGAGGGCGGAAGGTCGCGGCAGGCGCGTCCCCGACGGGCATCTCGATCACCCGGAGCGTCGTCTCGTTCCCGTTCCCGTCGTACGCGCGCCAGCTGCCCGGCCCGAACGGCGCGCCGAGGATCAGGTGACGACGGCCCCAGTTCCGGAACAGCCGGAGGTCCGCGTCGGACGGGTGCAACGCCCCGGACGGGTGCGAGTGGACGGTGCCGGCCACCGTCAGGTCCGCCGGGAGCATGTACAGCTGGAAGTTGGCGTGACGCCGGCCCGCGGTCGTGCCGGGGAGCATGAGCAGTTCGCTGATGGTGCCGGGCGGGTCCGCCCGGAAGACCCCGCCGAACTCGTTCGGGTAGGCGCTGCGGGCGCTGGAGAGCGCACTGTGGAGCGCCCGCCGGGTGATCGCGGTCGGCGCGTCCCCCAGGCGGGGGCCGCCCGGCGCGCGCTTACGCTGGGGGCGGAACATCGGCATCGCGCGCCGGCTCCTCCGTCGCTTCCTCGGTCCAGGGGAGGATGCCCTTGCCCCGCAGCCGATAGAGGAAGCTCGCCCCGAACCGTACGATGCGGGCGCGTCGGGGGGACCGATAGATCGTCAACGTACCGCCCGCGGGCAGGGGCGTCTCGGACTGTCCGTCCACGATCGTGACCGAACCGCGGTCCGGTTCGAGCGCTCGCAGTCGGATCGTCCGCAGCGACTCCAGGACGAGGGCGCGGGCTTCGGCCCGGAAGGGGGCGATCGAGGTCAGGACCAGGGCGTCGAGCGCCGGGTCGACGATCGGCCCGAACGAGCTGAGCGAGTAGGCGGTCGAGCCCGTCGGGGTCGCGACGATGACGCCGTCCGCCCGGATCCGGCCCGCCGGTTCTCCGTCGACATCGACGGAGAAGCGCGCCATGCGGCCGACGTGGGCCGCGTGCAGCACCACGTCGTTCGTCGCGTCGGCGAGCGGGTGGTGATCGACCTCCGCCGCGAGCTTCATCCGGTCCTCGACATGGTAGAAGCCGCCGAGGAGTCGCTCGACCGCCGCCTCGACCTCTCGGGGACGATGGGCCCCGAGCTCTGCCAGGACGCCGACCGTCCCGGCATTGATCGGGAGCAGGGGCACTTGGCTTCGCCCCAGGGTATAGAGGAACGTGCCGTCGCCCCCGACCGCGACCAATACATCCGGTCGCATCGACTCCACGGGCGCGTGCGGGAGGTCGGGGCCGACGCTCGGCACCTCGTCGCTGATGACGAGGTCCGCGCGCGCTCCGACCTGGGCCACGATCCGACCCGCCAGGTCGAGGGCGACCGGCTTGCGCGGGTTGGCGGCCACGCCGATCTTCAGAGGTACCCCTCCGCGGTCGCCGCCCGGGCGAACGCCGGGTCGCCCCAGGCGAAGACGCTGGTGCGCTCGTCGACGGTGATGGGGAAGGACTCGAGCGAGCGACCGTGCCCGTCGACGACCCCGCCGCCCGCTTCGCTCAGGATGCGGTAGGCCGCGGCGATGTCAGTCGCGCGGAGGTTACGGGCCTCGGGCGCGTTCTCGAAGAGGTACGCGTCACCCGCGCCCTCGGCCACCGCCATCATCTCGAGGGACGCGCAGCCGAGCGAGCGGATCCGACGCGCCCTCCGGGCCAGTCGGGCGGCGCGGTCGGTGGCGTGGTGCCCGAGGTTCACGAAGACCATCTCGCTCTTCGGGCTCCAGGGTCGGGTCCGGATCGGTCGGCCGTCCCGGAACGCGCCGCCGCCGCGCGTGGCCCAGTACGTCGTTCCCCGGTAGAGGTCCCGCACCAGGCCGATGTCCACGCCCGCCAGGTCCTGTCGCCCTAGGGCCAGCGAGATGGTCGTCAGGGGCAGGTTTCGAAGGGCGTTGTGCGTCCCGTCGATCGGGTCGACGACCAGCGTCCGCCCGCCCCCGCGGGCGACCGCACCCACTTCCTCCGAAACGAGGTCCCAGTCGACTCCTTCGGCCGAGAGCACCTTGAGGATCTCGGCTTCGGCGAGTCGGTCGATCTCCTCGGTCGGGCTCCCGCTCGCTCCCATCCCCACCACGTCGGCCCGGTGGGGCGAGTCCGCGATGTCACGGAAGACCCGCTCGACGGCGACGCTGATCCGGTACAGGATGTCCACGTCGGCGCGGTCGCCGTCGCTCACGCCCGCCGGAATCCGGGACGCGTTAAAGACAGCTTCTTCGCCGAGGGCGCGCTCGTCTGCCGGCATGATGTTATCTGGCTAGGCCGCTCGCCCCGCCGATGGAACTCCAGTTCCTTGGCGGCGCCTCGGAGATCGGCTCGCTGGGTCTCGTGATCCGCGACCAGGGCCGAACCCTCCTGTGCGACTACGGGATGACGCCGACCGACCCGCCCTCGTACCCGCGGCCCGCGCCCACCAACATCGACGTCGCGGTCCTCTCGCATGCCCACCTGGACCACTCGGGCATGACGCCGATCCTCTCCCGATTGCCCAAGGCCCGTCTCGTGGGGACTCCGGTGACCTTGGCGGTCGCGGACCTGCTCACACGCGACGCCCTGAAGGTCGCCCGCTTGAACGGGTACCTCCCCCCCTACACCACCGGCGACATTCACGCGATCCACGCCCAAGCGACGGCGGTGGACCGGCACGGTACGTTCCGTCATCGGGGCATCGAGATCGAGTTCACACCGGCCGGGCACATCCCCGGCGCGTCCATGATGCTGTACCGAGGCGAGAAGGATGTGTTGTTCACCGGCGACCTCCAGACGCACGCGACGCACCTGGTCGGCGGGGCCGAGCCGCTCGAGTGCGACGTGCTCGTGATGGAGTCGACGTACGCCGGCAAGGAGCACCCCGACCGCAAAGAGACGGAGCGACGGTTCCGGGACAAGGTCGCGGAGACCGTGGAGCGAGGCGGAAAGGTCGTCGTGCCGGCGTTCGCCGTCGGACGGGCCCAGGAGGTGCTGCTCACCCTCGCGTCCTCCGGGTTCGAGACGTACCTCGACGGGATGGCCCGGTCGGTCAACAGCATCTACCTCGGCGCTCCCGAGTACCTGGCGGACGCGAAGCGGTTCCGCCGGGCCCTGGAGGGCGTCCACGTCGTGGAGCATCCGGGCGACCGCAAGCGGGCGCTGCGGGAGGCCGAGGTCATCGTGACGACCGGCGGCATGTTGGACGGGGGCCCGGTCCTGTACTACATCGGGGAGCTGTACACCGACGCGAACTCGTCCATCCTGCTCACCGGGTTCCAGGTCGAGGGCTCCAATGGCCGGAAGCTGCTCGAGGAAGGCACCCTCACGATCGACGACACGGTCATCCGACCGGCCTGCGAGATCGAGAAGTACGACTTCTCCGCCCACGCGGGCCACTCCGACCTGGTCAAGTTCGCCCAATCCACCCGGGCCTCGAAGGTGATCCTGATGCACGGCGACCAGCGCGAGGCTCTCCAGGACGCCCTTCGGCCGTCCATGGACGTCCTGCTCCCGACGAACGGCCCGACCTTCACGGTCTGAGCCCCCGGGGGGGTCGGGTCAGGCCCCGGATCGACGGCGGGAGCGACGGGCCGGCGGCTCGCCCACCATCGGCTCCGGCGGCGTCTCCTCGAGCGCCTCCTCCATCGGCGGGAGTTCCCCCGTCGGTCGCACCAGCTCGCGGACGCGGCGCCGAAGTTCGGGGATTCCCTCGCCGGTCACGGAGGAGACCTGGAGCCGGTCGGTGTCCCGGCGCTGCAGGTCGAGTTTCGTCTCGACGGGGAGGATCCGGGTGTTCGGCAGCTCGGCCTCCCACCGCCGGAGCAGCGCCTCCTGTTCCTCCAGGGTGAAACCGCACGTCTCCGTCGGGTCGATCAGGAACACGACGACGGTGGCCGGTCCCCGGACGGCCGCCTCGGCCTCGGACTCCGCCGGATTCGTCCGACGGGGGCGACCCAGTACCCCCGGCGTGTCGAGCACCTGCAGGCGGTCGAATCCCACGTCGGCATGGCCGAGGGCGATGGAGAGCGTGGTGAAGGGATAGTCGGCAACCTTCGGTTGCGCCGACGACAGCTGACCGACCAGCGAGGACTTCCCGACGTTGGGGAACCCCGCCACGACCAGGGTCGGGCGCGCGGGGTCGACCTTCGGCCGCTCGGCGAGGAAGGCGTCCACGGAACGCAGCACGAGCAGGTCCCGGTCCACCTCCCGAACGAAACTCGACAGACGGCCGTAGTACGCTCGCACCGCGTCGCCCAGCATCTCGGGGCCATGCAAGCGACGCGCCCCCGCCTCCGCCTCGCGTTGCAGACCGCGGATCCGCTCCTCGGCCCGACGCACGCGGGTGAGCGCTCGGTCGAGCGTGCCGGCTCCAAAGCGCTCGTCGACGAGCGTGCGCTCGAACGGGGTCAGCGGCGGCCGAAGGAATCGTTGCGTCTCGAGGCGCAGGTGGCGGACCGTGGTGGCGCCGGCGCGGACGATCTTCAGCTCCGCACGACGGCGGTCCCGCTCGGGTTTCGACTGTCCTTTCGGGGTGGCGAGGGAGGCGCGGTGGAAGGCGATGTCCAGGATCGCTTCGGAAGGGGGTGGGACGGGTCGGGCGGCCCGGTGTCGGGGTTTCGCGGCCTGCTGGGGCGCCATAGGGGGCGGGCGAGCCGACTCCCGGGGCCCGAATACCTTTGCGACGTCCCGCCGCCCCCCTAGGATTTATGGTTCGCACCGCTAGGTCGCCTCGGGGAGCTCATTGGCTCGGTGGATCCCGGACGAGGCCGGCGAGGAGCAGGCCCTCCTCGATGCCTTGGGGATCCCCTCGGCGGACGCCCTGTTCTCGGACGTCCCCAAGAAGGCCCGCATCGGTCGACTCGGGATCGCGGCGGGTCTCGAGGAGCCGGACGTCGTGGCGCACGTCGACAAGATCCTCGACCGGAGCCGTCCCCTCTCGAAATTCGCGAGCTTTCTGGGAGGACGCCTCTCGACCCGGTACAGCCCCGCGGTGGTGGACGCGGTGCTGTCGCGCGGCGAGTTCTTCACGTCGTATACGCCGTACCAGCCCGAAGCGAGCCAGGGGATGCTCCGGGCGCTCTTCGAGTTCCAGAGCCTCTGGGTCGAACTGAGCGGCGTCGACATCGCGAACGCGTCCCTGTACGACGGCGCGACCGCGGGCGGTGAGGCGCTCCTGCTCTGCCGCCGGATCCACGAGGGGAAGCGGTTCCTCATCCCCGCCAGCCTGCCGTGGGAAGAGAAGAGCGTCCTCGCGAACTACGCGTCGGGCGCGCGGCTGGCGCTCGAGGAGGTGCCGTACGACGCACAGACCGGCTGTCTCGACCTCGAGTTCGTGCGGACCGCTGTCGGCCAGCACGACGTGTTCGGCCTCCTGGCGGACGTCCCGAACGGATTCGGGCACGTCGACCCCGGCCTGCTCGAGCTGAAGGGAATTCTCGGGGACGTACCGCTGGTCGTCTCGGCGGATCCCCTCGCGCTCACCGTGCTGGAGCCCCCCGGAAACTACGGCGCCGACGTGGTCGTGGGGGAGGGCCAGGGATTCGGCGTGGCGCCGTCCTTCGGCGGTCCCCTCCTGGGCCTTTTCGCCTGTCGCCGCGAACACCTCCGGTCCGCACCGGGTCGGATCGTGGGCGCTACGGTCGACGTCGAGGGGCGACCGGCGTATGCCCTCACCATCCAGCCGCGCGAGCAGCACATCCGTCGGGCCCGCGCGACGTCGAACATCTGCACCAACCAGTCCCTCATGGCCCTCGCCTTCGTCGTGTACGCCAGCGTGGTGGGGCCCCGGGGTCTCGCGAACTTGCAGGCCTCCTTGGCGGAGAAGGCCCGGACCCTGGCGAGCGCGCTCGGGAGCGTGGAGGGAATCCGATCCCCCCGCTTCGAGGCCCCGTACCTGGGCGAGTTCACGGTCGAACTGAGCGGGACGGACGCCACCACCTTCCTCGACCGCCTGCGCCGCCGCAAGATCCTCGGCGGCCTGCCGCTGGCGGACCCCCGCCCCGGGGCCCCGACCGGCCCCGAGCGGATCCTGGTCGCGGCGACGGACAAGGTGGGCGAGAAGGAGATCCAGCGGTACGCG
>JASHXS010000119.1 GCA_030043405.1 Thermoplasmata archaeon
CCACCGCGTCACCACCCGCCGCGGGCCCTCCGGGAGGAAGTCGCGCAACGGTGGCCCCTTCCAGGTCGGGACTGGACGGAGGCCTGGACCGAGTTTCAGGTGGTCAGCCTCCTCGAGTGGGAGTTCGGCCCTGAGGTGGCCCAGGCGCTCGGTCCGCAACTGCGGGGCGAGCGCTCGCGCCGCACCGGGCGCCTCCGGGGCCTGAGCGCGGGAACGGAGCCGTGGTTCGTGATCGGGACCGACGGGATCCCGTACCCGACCTTCCGCGGGGCGACCGCCCTCGCGGCCCTTCTGGCGGCGCCCGTCCGCCGGGTGGTGGTCCACGAGGACGCGGCCCCCTTTGTCGCCCAGGGACGGAGCCTCTTCGCCCGGTTTGTCGTGGACGCTGACCCCGCGCTCGTCCCCGGCGGCTCCGCCTTGCTGGTCGATCGCCAGGACCGACTGCTGGCTGTCGGGCGGCTGGTCCTCTCGCCGGGCGAGATGCGTCACATGACACGCGGAGTCGCCGCCCGAGTGACCGGGCACGCAAGCGCCCCGGACCCGCCCGAGGACCTCCCGAGCGACTTGAGCGACGACGAGGCGATCGATCCCCCGGAGTGAGGTCCCACCAGCGGGCCCGCTCCTCCACCCTGCCTCGAGGTCGCTGGCTTTATCCTGACGGGGGCCCTCGACCGGCCGTACTGCCCGAGCGGATTCCCATGACGAAGACGTTCCTGCTGTTGCAACTCGACAGTGAAGGGGCGCCGTACTCTGAGATCGCGAGCGTGCTGGAGAACATGGGGTTCCGGGAAGAAACGGAAGGGTACGACTTCATGTACGACTGGGGCCGGGAGGTCTCGGTCCGCGAATCCCTCGAGTTCGCCGACCGGATCCAGCTGTCGCTCCGGGGCAAGAAGGTCTGCTTCCGCGTCGAGAGCTCCGAGGAGTAAGCCGGGCGCTGCGGCCCCCGTTATAACCGACGACCCGTCTCTCGGCCGATGGTCGTCCTGGGCATCGAGTCGACGGCCCACACCGCCTCCGTCGGACTGGTGGATTCCACCGCTAGAGTGCTGGGGATCGCCTCCGACATGTACCGTCCGCCGGCGGGCGGGATCCATCCTCGGGAGGCGGCCAACCACCACGTCGAGGTATTCCCGGGCCTCGTCGAGAAAGCCCTAGCGAGCTCGGGGGTTCGTCCGGGCGAGATCGAGGCCGTCGCGTTCTCGCAGGGACCGGGTCTCGGCCCGTGCTTGCGCGCCGGCGCCACCGTCGCCCGGATGCTGTCGATGGCCTGGCAGCGCCCGCTCGTTCCGGTGAACCACTGCGTCGCGCACGTCGAGATCGCGCGGGTGCTGAGCGGCATGGAGGACCCCTTGCTGCTCTACGCGAGCGGGGGCAACACGCAGGTGATCGCGTACGGTCGCGGCCGCTACCGGGTGTTGGGCGAGACGCTCGACATCGGCATCGGGAATTTCCTGGACAAGTTGTGGATCGAGTTGGGCGGCACCTTCCCGGGCGGGCCCCAGCTCGAAGCGGAGGCGAAGCTCGGGTCGGAGTTGCTGCCGCTGCCGTACTCCGTCCACGGGATGGACGTCGCCTTCTCGGGGATGCTGACCGCCGCCCTGGCACTGGCCGGTCGGGGGAGCTCGCGACCCGACCTTTCGTACTCCGTCGAGGTCACCGCCTATTCCATGCTGACCGAGATCACCGAGCGAGCGCTCGCCCACCGTCGGGGGGAGGCGGTCGTCCTGGGGGGCGGGGTCGCCTGCAACGAGCGCCTTCGGGGGATGGTCAAGGCGATGGTGGAGGGCCGAGGGGGCCGTACGTTCGCGCCACCCCGGAACCTCTGCGTGGACAATGGCGCCATGATCGCGTGGACCGGCTGGCTGGCCCTCGGGGCCGGGCAAACGGTCTCCGTCGAGGGATCGGGGGTGGAGCCGCGACAACGGACCGACCTGGTCGCGACCCCCTGGCGCGGGAGCTAGGGCTACGTTGGACACGGACGTCCTGGTGGTCGGGGCCGGTCCCGCGGGATCCACGGTCGCCGGCGCGCTCGCGGCCCGGGGCCACTCGGTGCTGGTCGCCGAAGAACATCCTCGGGTCGGTCTCCCCGTTCAGTGCGCCGGGCTGGTCTCCCAACGAGTGCTCTCCATGGCGGGGTCCACCTCCATGGTCCGGACCTCGGTCCGGGGAGCCAGCGTCTTTGGCCCGTCGCTCGGGTCGGTCTCCTTCAAGGCCGCCGAGCCCCGGGCCTTCGTGCTCGACCGGGCCGCGCTCGACGTCCATCTGGCGGACGACGCGGCCCGACACGGCGCCGAGTTCCGAACCTCGACCCGCTTCGACCGATGGCTGCGGTCCGAGGAGGGCCGCCACGTGGTCCGCCTGGCGACCCGGGATGGTCCGCCGGTCGAGGTCCGGGCGCGGCTCGTCATCGGAGCGGATGGGGTCACGAGCGCGGTCGCTCGTGCCTTCCGCCTGCGACGACCCGTCGAGATCCTCCCGGCGTTCGAGGCCGAGTTCCCGCGCAGTCCCGGCGACCCCGAGACGGTCGAGGTGTACCTGGGCCGTACGCTCTCCCCGGGACTCTTCGGCTGGTGGATCCCGGATGGGCAGGGGGGCGCTCGGGTCGGAGTGGCCGTCGACGCCGACGGCACGCCGGCCCGAGTGTACTTCGACCGATTGGTGGCCCACCTGGAGCGACGGTTCCAGGGCCGGCTGTCGAGCCCGACCGCCTTCCTGGTCTCCGGCATCCCGATCGGTCTCCTCCCGCGTACCCACGGGGATGGCGTGCTCCTGGTCGGGGATGCGGCCGCCCAGGTCAAGCCCCTCTCCGGCGGGGGCATCTTCACCGGGATGCGGTGCGCCCAACTCGCGGCCGACGTCGCCCATGCGGCGCTCCAGCGCGGGGATGTGAGCGCCCGGGCCCTCGAGCCGTACGAGCGGGCCTGGCGAGCCGAGCTGGGGGAGGAATTCCGGCGGGCGCTCTACCTGCGGCGGGTGTTCCAACGGCTGGACGATCCGGAGCTCGATCGACTGATCGCCGCACTCCAGGGTTCCGAACTGGCGGGGACCATCGTGGCGTTCGGGGACATCGACTTCCCGACCCACGTGGCGCGACAGCTGCTCCGTCAATCCCCTTCGTTGGTGCGACTCCTGCCCAAGGCGCTCGGCGCCTGGGTGGCCCCGGCCGGGGGTCGAGTCCCCGAACTGGAATTCGACCGACGGAAGTAGAGCCAGGCCCCCACCGCGACCACGACCACGCCCGCGCCGAGGACCCCCCACAGCACGTACGCGAAGCCATTCGAGGAAACGAGGATGCTCGTCTCGGGCAGCAGGCCGGAGACGCCGAGGGCCGTCAGGTTCACCGCCACGGTGCCGTTCGGGCCCGTCGTGCCCGCCGCCCACTGGGCCGCCGTGAACCACCCGCGGGACTCGAGCAGGTAGTGCGTTCCGTTCTCGACGAACCGGAGGGCGAAGCGGACGGCGAACGTGCCACTGGGCGTCGACGTCGAGGTCTGGACCGGGACGGAGAGCGGTACGGCGGCCCCCGTCGCGATCGAGCCGTACGACTCGTTGACCTCGAGTCCCGAACCGGTCTGGTTCGACAGCACGGGGGCGGAGGCCACGGCGACGTCTCCCGTCGCGTTCCCGGGGAATCCGTTGAACGCGTAGATCCCGATGGTCAGGGCGACGCCGATCATCGCTTGGGGAAGCGGGTTCCCGAGCGTCATCGTCACCGGTCCACCCGCTCCCGGAGTGAGCTCGGCGCCCGTCAGCTGCTGCACGAAGTACCGGTCGTCGGCCAGCGGCACGGTCGGCACGGCGGCGCGGCCCAGGGGGGCGCCGACGGGGAGCAGGCAGAGGAGGGCCAGCGCGACGAGCGTCGCCGGGACGGTGAGCCGACCGACCCGACGCCCGTTAGGCAACGGGCTCCTCCGGGTACTGGCCGCTCTCCGCGAGCGCCACGAGCCTCCGGATCCGCTCCTCGGCCTGGCGCCGGCCCCGTCGTCCCCCCACTCCGAGGAACGAGGCCCGAGCGAAGGCCGGCGAGGTCGAAGGGCCTCGGGACGCCTTGTAGAGCGCGCGGGCCAACGCCCGCGGCCGGGCGGTGAGCGCCACCGCATCGAGATCGGCTCGGAACTCCTCCCGGGCCGTCAGGCGGTCCGCGCAGACGGCCAGGATGGGATCCCACCGCATCATCCGGGCGAGGGTCCGGATGAAGGTCAGGTACCGGCCGTCCAGCTCGCGCACGTGACCCAGCTCGTGGGCGATGACGGCGTCCCGTTCCTCCGGGCTCAATTCGGCGAGCAGCCCCTCGGAGAGCAGGATCACGTCCCGTCGTCGAACTCCCCGCGCCCCGCCGCTCTCGAGGAGGGTGAACGTGAACGCGCTCGCACTGGCCGACGAGAAGGCGAGCAGGGTCGTCGGGGACGCCGTGGGCGGGAG
>JASHXS010000120.1 GCA_030043405.1 Thermoplasmata archaeon
CGTCGCGGGCGATCTCGACCGCGCGTTCGAGGTCGAAGTGGCCGGGGGAGGCGGGAGAGTCCCGGAGACACTCCCAGGTGGCCAGCCCGTAGCTCCGCAGCGCGTCCGCCCTCCGGAGCTCCTCGAGGACTTCGAAAGCGGCGCCCAGGCGTCGTTCGAATTCGACCGGGCCCACCGCGGGGATCTGGGCGTCGGCCACGTTGTGAAGGTACAGCAAGTCGAGGGTCGCCACTCCCAGGTTCTGGCGACTGCGCTCGACTTGATCACGGAGGTAGCGCGGGCTCATCGCGTTCGATCCATCGACGATGTCCTCCACGGCGAGAACGCCCCGGTCGACCAGTTCCTCCTGGACCCATTGTTGAGGGGACCGGCCCGATTCCCCGTCCGGGGCGAGATAACCGGCCTTCGTGGCCACGAACAGCTCTTCCCGAGCCACCTGGGACTCCTCCACTAGGTGTCGGAGGGCGCGTCCCACGCTGCGCTCGGCCCGCTGGTGGCGGTAGTTGATGGCGGTGTCCAGTACGTTCACGCGACCGCTGCCCACGGCGATGCGGACCGCCTGTTCGACCGCGGCGTCGGTCCGACGGTCGGCGGGTCCCAGGTACGTCCCCATCCCGAGGGAGGACAGCTCCAGTCCGCCCGGCGCCGGTCGGAAGTGAGCCGGCGGCAGCTTCCGGTGGGTGACCGCCCGGAGTTGGAACCCGCGGGTCCCGTCCCGGGAGGCGCTACCGGCCAACGGCTCCACACCCCCGCGGCCCGTCGGACCCTAAAGAGCCTGCGGACGGCTATCGTATTACCGACGGACCGCTCGAGTGGGGCCGATGCCGCGCCGAAAGTACGGCCGCCTGCGCAAGCCGATCCCCCCGCTGGCGCGGGAGAAGTGTCGATTCTGTCGACTGAAGCGCCCCTGCCCACTCCACCCGCGCGAGGCTCGAGAGTCCTAGGCGGGGCGGGTATCCCCAGCCGGGGGACGGGACCAACCGCTTTCTAGCCCGGCGGTGCGGGGACGCGTGATGGAGACGGACGAACGCGGGGCCAAGGCTCGCCCCGCCCACCAGGGCCCCGCTTCGACCTGGCGCGACCCCCGACTGTGGCTGGTCGTCTTCGTCGTGGCGTTCTTTGCCATCTCCTTCTACGCGGGCGCCGTTTCGTACTACGACCTGGACACGCGGAACTCGACCGACCTGGGGGTGTTCATGCAGGGGTTTGCCTCCTCGGCCCGAGGCTCGCCGGCCCCGTTCTACGAGTCGTTCGATTGCCTGACCAAGGAGCGATGCTCCTTCCTGTTGGTCCACCCGTCGTTCACGCTCTTCCCCGCCGTCCCGCTGTATGCGCTCGTTCCCTCCGCGCTCACCCTCTTCGCGATCCAATCCGCGATCGTGGCCCTCGCGGCCGTCCCCCTGTTCGCGGTGTCTCGTCGCATCACCGATTCCAGCGGGAAGGCCCTGTTGGCGTCGGCCCTGTATCTGGTCTGGGCACCGACGCTGGGAGGCGAAGCGTTCTCCTTCCACGTCGAGTCGTTCTTCCCGCTCCTGCTGTTCACGCTCGCTTGGTGTTGGGAAGCAGGCCGCTACCGGGCCGGGATGTTGGTGGCCCTCCTCTCCTTCCTGACGCTCGAGGTACTGCCGGTGTTCACGTTTTTCCTGGGTCTCTTTTTCCTCTGGCCCACCATCGACCGTGGCCTGCGCCGACTGGGGCGTGCGGTGCGACGGCACACTCGGGGTACTCCGGGCGAGCGTAGGATCCTATCGAGAGCCTGGACCGCGCTGCGCCGTGAACTCGGGGCCCAACGGGTCCGCTGGAGCGCCGGCCTGATGCTCGCGTCCCTCGTGGCGTATCCGCTGTTGTACCTGTTCATGAACGTCGGGGGCTCCCACCTCTTGGGGGTCCCGGCGCCCCCCCTCGCCCCCGGAGTCTCCGGGCTCTTCTACAACAATAGCAGCCCGTCCGCGCAATCCCCGATCACCGTCGTGGGCAGTTCCCAGTTCCTCTACACCTGCGAATTCTGGCTGATCCTGTATGCCCTGACCGCCTTCCTCCCGCTCCTCTCGCCCCGGGCCCTCATCCTCGCGCTCCCGTGGATGGTGTGGACCTTCCTGACGGACACGACCCGCTACGTCGAGATCGGCAGCCAGTACACGCTCATCGCCGCGGCCCCGCTCTTCCTCGGGGTAGCCTACGGGCTCCCCCGGCTCGCGTGGGGGACGTCCCCCTCCGCGGGAGCCGCCGCGACGCCACCCGGGACGGGCGAGGCGGCTCCCCGGCCCCCTCGCTGGCGGATCCGCCGACCCAGCCACACCGCGCAGCGCCGGTTCTGGATCGCCGCCGTCTCCGTAGTCGTGCTTGCGAACCTCGTCCTCCTGCCGATCGACCCGCTCCTGTCCGACGCCGGCATCATCCTGCCGGACCCGTTCCAGGCGGGTTACCAGAATCACACCTTGGAGCTCGTGCCCGGTTACAGCGCGACCGAAGAGCTGGTGGCGACGATCCCCCATGAGGCTTCGGTCCTCGCGGCGGCGCAGCTGTTCCCCCTCGTCGCAAATTTACCCCACGCCTACGTGCAGACGGCGCGGGATGAGCTCCCCGTTCCCACCTACCCCACCTACAACCTCTCGGGCGGGTTCGACGAGATCCTGACGTACACGACCCTCCTCCCGCATGCCGGGAACAATCTGTCCGAGAACCTGACGAACGCCAGCCGCTACGGCGTCTCCGGCTACGTAGCCTCGACGACGGTGGGCCCGGTGCTGCTCTACACGCGGGGGTTTTCCGGAGCGACCACGCTCTACGGTCCCCCGCTGCCGCCGCTGCAACGGACGTTCCTCCCGAGGGCCGGGCTGGCCCCCGGCCATTTCTCGAGCGTGGTACCGAACGCGTCGGCCCCGAATGGGGCCGGGGAGGTTATCGCTACGAACCCGACCGCGAACAAGACCGGCGAGGTTTGGAGCACGCCGCTCGGGGTCCTCGTAGTGCCCGGGTCCTACCGGAT
>JASHXS010000121.1 GCA_030043405.1 Thermoplasmata archaeon
GTCTTGGTGACGGTGGTGGACGCGGAGTCCTTGATGGTGACGCTGGCCGTGAGGGTGCCCGGGGTGGTGGGGGTGTACGAGAACGACGAGCCGTAGCCCGTCATGCCGCCGACGCTCCACGTGTAGTTGTACGGGGCTAGTCCGCCCGAAGCCGACGCCGTGAAGGCGATAGGGTGGCCCACGTCGACCCCGGCCGAAGGCGAGGCGATCGCGCTTCCGGTCAGCGGGCCGAGGACATCCACGCTCACCGACTGGTTCACCTCGGTGCCGGTCCCGTCTCGCACCGTGAGGTTCCCCCACTGGGGACCCACCGTCTAGAACGAGTGCGCGACCGAGGCTCCGTACGCGGTCGACCCGTCCGAGAAGTTCCACGTGTAGTTGTACGGCAGCGTGCCGCCCGCGGGCGTCGCGCTGAATGTGATCTGCGTGCCCGGGGGCGCCGAGGTGGGCGACGCGGAGGCGTCGACCGTGTAGGTCGTCACGGTGATGGTCGTCGAGGTCCAGTTCGAGGCCCCGTACTCGTCGTACCCTACGAACCAGAGGTCGTACGTCCCGGCGACGGTGTAGCTGACGGAGACGTTTCCCCCGGAGTACACCTGCCCATTCCCCAGGTACCAGTCGGCGGAACAGTACCCGTAGTAGAAGTCGTCGCAACTTCCCCCGGTCGTGTTGCTGAAGAGGTACACCGATTGATTCGTCTCGACGCTGGTCGGGGCCACGTTGTCGGTCGTGTAGAGGGGGTACTCCCAGACCCAACTCGAATTGGTCACCTCGACGCCCGATTGATTGACCCCGCCCCACAGGATGGGAGGCGTGTCATAGTCGGCCGGCGGGGACGCGATCGGTGCGAACGACATCGCCCACGCCGGCTCGGCGAGGGGGAGGGGCAGGTACCAGCCGTACCCGTCCAGGACCCAGAGTTCGCCGGTCAGGATGAATTCGGATGCGTTCTCTCCACCGTAGAGGATCATGACCTCGGAAATCGGGTCGTAGAAGAGCGTCATCCCGAAGGTCGCGCCGGAGGGGTATTCGCCGTACACCGCCAGGGTCTGGAAGGTGATGTCAACCCAGGTGTAGTTGGCGGGGTTGTAGACCCAGGTGTCGTTGAAGCCGTTCGTTCCGCCGGTGCCGCCCCCGAAGCTGTACCCACCGTAGAGGTAGTCCAGACCGTTGTACCCATCCTGGACGAAGGTCGTGTCGAACCGCGCGGGCGGGGTCGCCATCGACGGGTAGTACCACCAGCAGGGGTCGCCGGTGACGGGACAGATCAGGTTGTAGACGGAATAGAAGAGGGTGTAGCTGTTGGGAGTGTCGCAGCTGGCGTCCCAGCATCCGCCGTAGAGCACGACGCCATTCGTACCGTTGACGGCCAGCTGCGCCGAATAGAGCCCCGGGCCCTCGACCGCCAGCGGACCAGCGTCGGCGGTCACGTTGGTCCAGACGCCGTCGATCTCGGTCCAGGTGTCGTTCAGCGGACAGAGGGTGACCCCGCACCCGCCCGCCATCACCAGCCCATCGATGTTCGCGTCGTAGACCATGCTGCTCCAGGCGCGGGCGGAAGGGCCCCCGGCGTAGGTGTAGTTCAGCCAGGTCGCGTCGAAATAGAACCAGGTCTGGTTGCTGTAGTCGCCGGTCAGGGGGGAATACCCACCGAACATGACCACGACACCCAGGTTCTCATCCCAGGCCAACGACGCCCCTTCCAATTGGGGAGGCGCCAACCCGAAGATGGTGGTGTTCTGGAAGCCGTAGAGGGAGTCCAGTCCGGCCGGATGCGAGGTCGAAGGAACGGCCCCGCAGAGGCCCGTCGCCTTCGAATACGAGGCACAGTCCACCGCTGGGAGCCCCGCCGGTCCGTGCCCGGCCTGCAAGGAGGCGATGGCGGCGGAGAGGGTGTCACCCGACGGGTCGACGAGGTTGGCGCGCGGGCCGGAGCTCGAGCTCGCCGGAACCGGGTCGTGCACCTCGGCCACCGCGCGCGCCAGCCCGAGGGAGTGTGGCGTCGTCGCGGGCGCCCCGGTCGAGGCCGGCGAGACCGGGGCGGCCACGGCCAGCCCCACGCCGGCCATCGGCGAGACCAGCAGCACTAACGAGACGATCAGAACCCCGACGAGCAGTCCACCCATCCGGCGAGAGAGCGCCATCGACCGGAAACGCAAGGCGGGACTATAGGAACGTGTCGTTCTGCGAGAGAAGTGCCGCTTCCTCGCCCGGCGCGATTCAGGAGACGGTCGGGAGGCGCGCCGGAGGCGGGGAAGCGGGCAAGTGGTCGCGCACGAGTGCCAGCAGGGGGAGTGGGAGCACCGCGAGCCCGGCGGCGACCAGCCACGCCCAGGTGAAGCCGGAGGAAGCGGCGACCAGCGCGAAGAGGACGGCGAGTCCGCTCCCCCCGAAGATGTTGATCGCGTTCAGCAGCCCCAAACCGGTCGAGAGTCCCTCGTCCTTCGTTTCCGGCAGATAGGTCGGGAGCAGGTACAGCGCTGCCCAGATCACACCGTCCAAGAACCCGAGGAGCGCGAACAGGGGAACCAGCACCAGGAGGGGAGCGAACGGGATCCAGGCGATCGCCCCGGCCGCCGCGATCCCGAAGATCACGAGGATCCAGCGCATGTCGCCCCACCGCTCGGCGAGCCAGCCGCCCAGGGGACCGGCCGGGATCTCGAAAGCGATCATCAGGGTCGGGAGACCGGCGGCCAGCGGGAGGCTCCAGCCCGGATGGGCCGCGTGGGCGTACTGGACAAAGTACTGCGCGGCCACGTAGAACGCGCTCCAGAGTCCGATGAAGGAGACGGCGAGGGCCCAGATAGAGCGCGAACGCAGGATCGAGCGGCCGACCCGACGGGGCACGGCGGGCCCGACGGACCCCGGTGCGATCTCCGAGCGGGGCAGTACCAGCGGGGCCACGACGGCGGAGGCGACGAGGCCGACGCCCCCGACCAACAGGGCGGCGGGCCATCCGTAGACGGACCCGACCACGGCCCCCGCGATGAGCCCCAAACCCGAGCCCAGCGAGAATCCGGAGTTGAACAGGCCCACCATCGGACCTCGCGATCCGGCGGGATAGTACGATGCGACCAGCCCCAGGGCGGGGGCGAAGAACATCGCGGCTCCCGCCCCCGCGCCGAACCGCAGGAGGGCCAGGATCCACCAGTTCGGAGAGAATGCCGACGCGGTGCAGAAGGCGCCCATGACGCCGAGCGCCGCGATGGCGATGGCGCGGTTGCCCCACCGGAGCGAGGCGAGTCCCGCGGGCACCTGGAAGATGCCCGCACCCGCCAGGAAGGCCGCCAAGACAATACCCAGTTGGACCGTGGACGCCGCGAAGGCGGCCCCAAGGAGGGGCAGCACGGCCCCGACGTTGTACCAGTTGAACGCGTAGACCGCCCGCGCCAAGAGTAGGCTGGCCGATGCGCGGCGGCGAGCGACCGGGGCGAGCCCCGTCAGGTTCGCTCCTGGCCGATCAGCCCGTGCGTCTCGAAGTACCGGAGGAACCCGGCGGCCGCGAGCTCGTACCCGGACACGAGCGATTCCCGGTCGGCGGGCGCGGGCGGGCCCGGAGCCGACTCACCGGAGGCTTGGTCGTGGGCTCGGAGTCGCTCGGCGATCCACGGTACCTCCCTCCGCTCACGGGCGGCCCCCAGAGCGACCTCGCTCCACTCCTCGACGATCGCGCGGTACCGGACCAGGTCGCGGATCCCGTCCGGACTCGGGCCGAAGTGACTGAACAGCACGAGTCGCGGTTCCCGGCGCCGCATCGCGTCCAGACTCGAGTACAATAGTTCCAGATCGAGGTCGGGCGGCGGGACGGCGGGCCGCAAGTGGTCCGAGCGCTCGAGCCGGACCCCGGCCCCGTCTCCCGTGAAGAGGCCCCCCAGTCGAGTGTCGAAGTACGCCAGATGGTGCTTCGCATGACCGGGGGTCGCGATGGTCTCCAGTTCGCCCCCCCGGAGCGGGAAGCGTTCCCCGCCGGTCAGGGCGACGAGGCGCCCCGGCGGGACCGGGAGGATCGTTCCCCACAGAGGGTCCGCGGCCGCTCCCCACGCCCGTCGGGCGCTGGCGATCAGCTTCGACGGGTCGACCAGGTGAGGTACGCCGGCTTCGTGGGCGTAGAAGGTGGCCCGGGGCAGGGCTTCCATCAGCGCCCCGACCCCGCCCGCGTGGTCCAGGTGGATGTGGGTCACGAAGACGTGGCGCACCTCGGTCGGATCGACCCCCGCGGCGGCGAGGCCGCCGAGCAGGGCGTCACGACAGGTCGTCGGGCCGGTCTCCACGAGGGCGTAGCCGTCCGCTTCGGGGAGCAGGTAGCTCGCGATCAGCCCCTCCGTGTCCCGAAAGTCGAGGTCCAGCAGGAGTCGCCCTTCCCCGAGCTCTCGGACAGTGGGAGCGGGCACCGGCTCACCGGAAGAACAGCGGAGTGCCGTAGTAGAGCGAGGCGATGGTCAGGGCCGACAGGAGACCGGACACCACGATCGCCGTGGCCCACGTGCCCTTGCTCCAGGCGAGCACTTTCGCCCCATCGAGCGGCCCAAAGGGGAGGAGGTTGAACGTCCCGAACCACGCGTTGAGGTACGCCAGGAGCAGGAAGGCACCGAACACCGTCCCCCCGAGCCCGGCGACGAGCGTGCCCACCGACGCGGCGAAGAAAATGATCGAGAAGCCCATGTTCGAGAGAGGGCCGGCGAGGCTCGTGCGTCCCCACTCCCGCCGGTCCGTCATCCCGCTCACGACGGTGGCCCCGGGGGCGGCGAACAGGAACCCGATCGTGAACGAGATCACAAGGGAGAACAGCAGCATGATCGGGGCGTACCGAAACTCGGCCCAGGCCCCGAGCCGTTGCGCGGAGATCTTGTGCGCCATCTCGTGGGCGACGAACGCGGTCAACGCGGCGGACGCGGCGACGAACACCACCCACGGTGTGATCGCGGTGAACCCGAGGGACCGATCGACGAGGGAGCCGAATCCGATGATGAGCGTGAAGTCGAGCGTGAGGACGAGAAACGCCACCCCGATCTGGAAGAGCTCGGTCCGAGAGGTCGTGATGCGGGTCGGTAGCGGCTGGCCGGTCGTGTAGGAGTAGCGGACCTGGTACGGATACGACGGGGGTGCGCTCACGCGCCCACCTCCTCAACTGCGAGCGGCACGACGGGCATCGGGGCGGCCCACGGCTCGCGCTCGATCAGGTGGCGGACCAACTCGACGCCGTCGGCCAGCCGCGGGCCGGGCCGGCTGAAGTAGGCCTCATCCGCCAGGAAGGTCGCGGACGTGACGTTCGCCAGGCGCCGCATGCCCCCCCGAACCGCGGGGGCCCCCAGCTCTCGCTGGGTGCGCTCGACGCCGAAACTGCAAGGGGACAGGATCACGAGATCCGGATGGAGGTCGGCCACTCCCGTCCACGTCGTCCGCACTCCGGGTTCGCCGGGCCGGCCGGCGACCGCGATCCCCCCGGCCCGAGCGATGATATCCGGGACCCAGAGTCCCGCCAGGATGGGCGGGTCGAGCCACTCCAGCACGGCGACGCGGCAGCCCCGGCCGGACCCGACGGGGGCGGTTCGGCGCCGGAGGGTCGCCGAGAGGGCGGCTCCGCGAGGGCGGTCGGCGAGCGCGGCACCGACCTCCTCGACGTTGGCCCAAACATCCTCGAGCGTCCGAGGGGTGAGAGAGACGACCTCGGGCCGGACGCCCGCTTCGGCGCAGGCGGCCTGCACCTCGGTACCGGTCACCGAACACACGCCACACAGGTCCTGCGTCAGCAGCACGTCGGGCCGGAGTTCCGCCAGCCGCGGCACGTCGAGCCGATAGAGGCTCTGCCCTTGGGAACGCGTCGCAGAGACCCGGGCGTCGATCTCCGCGGAGGGCGAGTCGGCATCCCAGGCTCGAGGCCACATGACCACGGGGCGGGAGCGGACTTCGGCGGGGAAGTCGCATTCCGCGCTGCGCCCCACGAGCTCCGCGGCGTGCCCGAGCGCACACACCATCTCCGTGGCGCTGGGTAGGACGGACACGACGCGCATCGGCTTCTCCGAGGGACGACGCGGCGGAGAATTACTTACGTTTGCGGGGGGCCGAAGACGGCTCCCGCTTCCGGACGACACGCCGGGGCGGCGAGGTCGGCGGACGCCGCCCTCCCGAAGCTCGCGGTCGGGTCGAGGTGCGTCGCGCAGGGTGCGACGGGGGGGCGGGGGCGCGGAGGGCGTCCGAGGGACCTCGGGGCTCCGGGGCCGGCAGGCCCAAGTGACCGCAGAGCGCGGCCTCTCGCTCGAAGGCCAGCCCAAGGGCCCGGGCCTCGGCCCGCTCCCGGGCCCCGTCGCGGGCGCTTCCGGTGCGTTCGAGCGAGACCCCGTGAAGGAACCGCAACTGGGCATCTTCCGGCGTGCGCTCCAGGAGGGCTTCGATCTCGACCCGGGCGCCTGCCCAGTCTCCGAGCTCGATGAGCGCGGCGACCAGATGCGCCCGTACCTCGAGTCGCGCCTGGTCCTCCGCGAGCAAGGTTCGATACACCTCGATCTCGTCCTGGGGCCGCGCCTGGGCCCCGAGGGCGGCGGCCTTGCCGAGGCGGGCCTCGACGTCCTCGGAGTGGGTCGCCAACACCTCGTCGAACGTCCGTTCGGCCTCCGGGACGAGCCCGAGGGCCAGCAGAGAGCGACCAAGGCCGTTCCGCGCGGGCACGAACTCGGGTTTCAGGTTGACCGCCTGTCGGTAGAATCGGAGCGCGAGCGCCGGCACGCCCCAGTCCAGCCAAGTGCTGGCCCGGCCCATGATCGCGTCGAGCTGTTGGGCACTGGGTAGGAGGCGTCGGGGCCCGGTGTGGGGCGCGCGGGGTTCGTCTCCGAGGTAAGCGCCCAGCCCCAATTGGCGGGCGAGCTCGTGGAACCGCGTCGCTTCGACCAGGGTGCCGCCCCGTCGGGTCACTTCCGCGGAGATCGCGAGGGGCAGTCGGCCCGGGGTCAGGACGACCAACCGTGGCGCCAGGCTATCGTCCTCCCCGACCAGCCGTCGCACACTCTCAATTGAAACCTGATCCGGGTCCTCGAAAAAGGCATACAGGAAGCCGTCCCCGGTCTGCACGGCGAGACCCTCCGGGATCGGCTTCGCGGCCTCGAGGGTCTGGCCCATCGCCTCCACGAGGCCGCTGGCCAGCTCGACGAAGGTCGGCGTCGCCATCGGACGACGAGCGGAAACTCGACTTAATACCGTGGCCGTGCACGCGCAGCACCCCAACGCCCCCGCCCTCGACGGGGGCCGCCCCGCCGGGCTTCGGGCTCGTTAAATAGAGGGGAGCCCCCCGACGCGCGTGGACCTCGCGCGGCTCTACTCGTACCTCCCGGCCCTCGAGCGGGAACTCAAGAGCGACTACCAGGGCGCCCGTCGAGACGCTCCGCGATCGGTGCGGTCGTTCGTCGAGACGAATCGGGAGTTCACTCTCCGCGGAGGCAAGCGGTTCCGCGCGGTGCTGGTCTTGGCCGGGTATCACGTCGTAACGGGACGCGACCCCGGCCCCGTCCTACCGGCCGCCGCAGCGCTCGAGCACTTCCAGAGTTGGATGCTCATCCACGATGACATCATCGACCACTCGGAGCAGCGGCGGGGCGGTCCGACGGTCCATCGGTCGATGGCGGCCTCGCACCGCGCCCAGCGGGGGCTCGGCGCCAGCGAGGATTACGGGACCGGGATCGGGATCACGCTCGGGGACCTCGAGGAACCCGCCACGGTTGCGGCGTTGCTCCGGGCGCGAGCCCCGGCGGCGGCCCGACTGGCGGCCCTCGACGAGTATGTTCGAATGACCCGGCTGACCGCGTACGGCCAGCTCCTCGACATCCGGAACGGCACCCGACCGGCGGCGGAGGTGACCGAGCACGACGTGCTGGACGTTCATCGGCTCAAATCGGCCATCTACACGGTGGTCTCGCCGCTTCGGATCGGCGCCCTGCTGGGCGGCCGACCGCCGGGCCGGCTCGCGGACCTCGAAGCGTACGCGACCGACATCGGCGTTGCGTTCCAGCTGCGAGACGACGTGCTGGGCACCGGGTTCGACGCGGACCAGTCCGGCAAGAGCTCGAACGACCTGGTCGAAGGCAAGCGGACGCTCCTGGTGGTCGAGGCGTGGAAGCGGGCCTCTCCGTCGGACCGAGGACGCCTGGACCGGGTCCTCGGCAACCCGAACGCGACCCCGGAGGACATCGATCGGGCCCGGGAGGTCATCCGCGCGACGGGCAGCCTCGAGTACTCCGAAAAGCGGATCGCGGCCCTCACGCGCCGCGGACTGGGTCGAGTGGAGAGGAGCCGGACGCTCCCCGGGCGGTCGAAGCCGTTGCTGCGGGAGCTCGCGGACCGGCTGGTGCGCCGAAAGTCCTAGCGCCGGGGTTCACTCCGGCGGGGTGCCGCCCGGCTGGGCGAGGCCCTGGGCCTGGAGCGCCTGCGTCAGCTCCTGCTGCATGCTGGTGTACCGCTCCTTGAGATGGTTCTCCTGCCGCTCCACTCCCTTGAGGCGGATCTCGAGGGTCTCCTTCTCCTCGGTCAGGAGCCCTTCGACCTCCTTGCGGCCCTTCGCCTTCACGAGAAGACCGCCCACCGGTCGGTAGACGACCGCGTCCTCCGGGACTTGCTTCAGTTCGTCGAGCGTATGGCCGATCTCGCGGACCTTGAGGTCGATCTGGAGGCGTTGCTGCTGCACCGAGCCGAGTTCCTGCTGCAGGCGCTGGAACTGCTTGATGTCGTTCTGGAGCTTCGCCGGTATCGCCACGAACGCGCCGACGGTCGGGCGAAGATAACGGCTTCGCCGGGTCAGGCGACCTCGGCGGGGGGCAGCGTCGCCAGCGCGAGATGGACCCAACCCAGGTACGTGTTCAGCGCCGCGCGCACGGCCCCGGTGTCGCGGGCCTGGATCACCACCTCGAAGTCGTTCGGGCCTGCGCGCCGCAGCTCCGCGTGGGCCCGGGGCACTTCTCGGCTGGCCTCGGGAGCCAGCGCCCGCTCCATCCAGCCGGCGATGTCCGCGTCCCGTACGTGCACCGAGATGGTCGCGCGCCAGACCGGTTCCCCGTCGGTCATCGGCCGAGCGCTCGATCGAGTCGGGCCACGATCCGGTCGGTCTTGGCGGCGGCCGCGGCGACGTACGCCCCCGGGTCCACCAGTCGATCGATCTCGGGGCCGTCGAAAAACTGGCGGACCCCCGCGTCGGCCTTGGCCCGTTCGGCGAGCGGGGGACCCTGGCCCGGGTCCCGCGTCAGTCGGCGGAGGAGCTCGTGGGCGTCGGCCCGGCGCAGACCGCGGGCGGTCAGGGCCAGCATGAGGCTCTCCGTCATGGACCCACC
>JASHXS010000122.1 GCA_030043405.1 Thermoplasmata archaeon
ACCTGGGGCGAGGCGGACCCGGAGACGGTCGGCCTGCTCCTCCGCGAGCGCGGGGTGACGACCCGGGGGGAACGGATCAGCGAGTCCACCCTGGGCTCGGAGGTCCCCGCGAAGGACGTACCGGAGCTCACCCAGTCCGTGCTGCTCGAAGGGCTGCCGCCCGTCCGGGGGATCCGACCGCTCTTCCGCCTGAAGGCCCCGAAGGGAGGCTGGCGGTCGACGAAGAAGCCGTTCGGTCTCGGCGGGGCGCTCGGCTACCGGGGCGCCTCGATCAACGACCTCGTCCGGCGGATGGTGTGAGCCGATGCCGAGTCGGACCCGGAAGTTCCGCGGACTGCGCACGCATGGCCGGGGCATCAAGGCCGGCCGCGGGGCGGGCAAACAGGGGGGCCGCGGCAACGCGGGGCTTCACAAGTACAAGTTCAAGTCGATGCTGATCTACGCGCCCGACCACTTCGGGCGGCACGGCTTCCAGCGTCCGCCCAAGATCGTCGCGCGACCCACCTCCCTCAACGTCGGCGAGCTGGACGCGTTCGTCCCCGTGCTGGAGGCCGCGGGCGCGGTGGTCCGCGTGGGCGACACGCTGGTCGCGGACCTCGCGAAGGCGGGCGTCGACCGCCTGCTGGGCGGGGGCACGACCTCGAAGAGCTGGCGCGTCTACGTGCGCCACGCGACCAAGCACGCGGGCGAGAAGGTCACGGTCCTCCCCGAACCCCCGGGAGGGTCGGCGACCCCCGCGTAGCGACGCTCCGCGTGTCTCCGTAATTTCCGCCCGTAGACTATATAAATCGGTCATCGGGTCGGAATTCACCTCATGGCGGACGAGGAGATCCCACGCGACCCGCGGTGGGCGATCCCGCTCGCGGTACTCGGCGCGGTCCTGCTCTCGATCGTCTGGTTCTGGACCACGCCCACCCTCGTGGGGTTCATCATCACGGCGCTGGCGATCGGCGTCGTTCTCGGCGTCCTCTACCTGGGTCTCTCCTACAACGGGACCCGGTCGAAGCTGTACGGCCTGAAGCCGCTCACGACGCGGATGCCCGCGGTCACCCAACCGAAGGGCCACGTCCACTTCCGGACCAAGCTGTTCTGGACGATCACGGTCCTCCTGCTGTACTTCCTGCTGACGAACATCTACCTGTTCGGGGTCGACCAGGCGACTGTCATCGACCTCTTCGCCAGCTACCGCGCGATCCTGGCCGGCGCCCAGGGGACGCTGATGCACCTCGGCATCGGCCCGATCGTCACCGGGTCGATCATCATGCAGCTCTTCACCGGGGCGAAGATCATCAACCTGGACCTCACCGACGACGAGGACAAGGGGATGTACCAGGGGACCCAGAAGGTCCTCGTCATCGCGATGATCCTGGTGGAGGCGGTCCCCCAGGTCTTCGGCTACCTGACCCCCTCCGCGTCCATCGTCCAGAGCCTCGGCACCGCCTCGCCCGGGAACGGCCTGCTGCTCGCGAACACCATCATCGTGGCCCAGCTGGTCTTCGGGAGCTACCTCGTCTTCCTGATGGATGAGGTCGTCTCGAAGTGGGGCATCGGCAGCGGGATTTCCCTCTTCATCGCCGCCGGCGTTTCGCAACAGATCGTCCAGGGGACCCTGAACTGGGTACCGCAGAACCCGAGCGCCGCCATCACCCAGACGAACCCGCCGAGCGGCACGATCCCGAAGACGATCTACTTCCTGACCCACCTTTCCGCGAGCCAGATGGCGAGCGGGGGCTGGGAACAGGTCCTCTTGCGTCAGCCGAATCCGATCATCGCCCTGGTCGGCACCGCCGCGATCTTCTTCCTCGTCGCGTGGACGGAGTCGACGCGCATCGAGCTGCCGCTCTCCCACGCGGAGGCCCGAGGGGCGCGCGGCCGGTACCCGTTGCGCCTGATCTACGCCTCGAACATCCCGGTCATCCTGATGAGTGCCCTGCTCGCGAACGTCTCCCTCTTCACCATCCTCCTCTGGTCGAACAGCACCCTCTCCCGCTTCCCCCTCCTCGGCCACCAGTGGTGGGTCGGGTCGTACCCGACGGCGGCCCAGGCCACGTTAAACAACATCAGCCAGACCCAACCGCTCACCGGCGGGGCGTACTACCTGTCGACGGTCAACGGCCTCGAGTCCTGGTTACTTCCGATCCTGAACTACCAGACGTACGGCGGCTTTCTGTACGGGCACACGTGGTGGGAAGGGCTCGTCCACGTGCTCGTCTACTTCTGCGCCATGGTCGGCGGTTCGATCCTCTTCGCGAAGTTCTGGATCCAGACCACGAACATGGGGCCGGAAGCCGTCGCCCGGCAGATCGAAGCCTCGGGCATGCAGATCCCCGGTTTCCGACGCGAACCCCGGGTACTGCGCCGGGTCCTCGAGCGATACATCCCCGTCATCACGGTCATCAGTGGCGCCGCAGTGGGCGCCCTGGCCGCCGGCGCCGACCTGATCGGTACGTTAGGGAACGCCAGTGGTACTGGCGTCTTGCTCATGGTGGGGATCATCATCAACCTGTACGAGGCCATGGGCCGCGAACAGCTGATGGAGATGAACCCGCTACTGCGCCGCTTCCTCGGAGGCGAGT
>JASHXS010000123.1 GCA_030043405.1 Thermoplasmata archaeon
AGGAGTACGTCCTGGGCACGCGGTACTACATGCATTTCTTCTACTCGCCGATCGCCGACTCCGGCTACCGGGTCGGTTCGGGTTCGCTCGAACTGCTCGGCATGGATCGCCGCGACGAGGCCAACATCGACGAGCTGTACAAGCTGGGCGCGCAGGAGGAACTGCTGCGCGCGGGGATCCGCCCGACGTTCGTCGTCACGGGGAACGTGCCCGTGATCCTCCGGGAGTCCCTCCTGCCGAAGGCGTTCGAGCTGGCCGCGCGCGTGGTGGAACGGTCGATCGAGCTGTTCGGCGGGATGTGGGGACCGTTCTGCATCGAGGGGATCATGACGGAGGAGCTGGAGTTCAAGGTCTTCGAGATCTCGACCCGCATCGTCGCGGGGACGAACCTCTTCATCTCCGGCAGTCCGTACTCGGACTTCATCGAACCCCACCTCTCGACCGGGCGGCGGATCGCGCAAGAGATCCATCGCGCCACCGCGGCCGGGCGGCTCGCCGAAGTGCTCAGCTAGCTGGACCGCGCGCCGCTTAAGACTCCGCGGCGGCGTGGCGCCGCTCATGAATTCGCCCGCCCTGCGCGCCCAGCATCTGGGCAAGGTCTACCCCACCTCGAAAGGAGGCAAGCCCGCCCTCAACGACCTGACCCTCGAAGTCCCCCCGGGTCGCGTGTACGGCCTCATCGGCCGGAACGGCGCCGGTAAAACGACGTTCGTTCGGATCGCGTCGACGCAGTTGGCCCTGACGTCCGGCTCGCTCGAGGTGCTGGGGCTCGATGTACGAACCCAGATGCACGATATCCGGGCCCGCATTGCGTGCGTTCCCCAGGAAGCTCGACCGCTCTACTTTCTCAACACGGAGGAGGTGATCTACCTCTACCTCAAGATGCGAGGGATTGACCCGCTGGAGGCGCGGCGTCGCACCAAGGCCGCCATGGACGAGCTCTCGCTGACGGAGTACCGGAAGCGCCTCGTGGCCCGGCTGTCGGGCGGTCTCCGTCGGCGAACCCTCTGCGCGATGGTGCTGGCGTCGGACGCCGAGGTACTGTTCCTCGACGAGCCGACCACCGGCCTCGACCCGATCGCCCGACGCGAGGTCTGGCAGGCGGTGCGACGGACGATCCGGGAACAGCGGACGATTCTGCTCACCACGCACTACTTGGATGAGGCGGAGGCGCTCTCGACCCGCCTCGCCCTCATCGAGCAGGGCGAGCTCCGGCTGGAAGGGACCCCGGAGGATCTGCGCGCGCGGGTCCGCTACCCGTACCGCGTGATGGTCCAGGACCCCTTCCCCCGGGAGGAACTGCTCTCGTACGGCCGGGTCGCGGACGTCGAGGGGGGCCACCTGGTGTTCGCGCGGGAGGCCGATGCCCGAGAGGTGGCGCGCCGGGCGCTCGAGAAGGGCGTCCGGGTCTCGCTCGGTCCCGTCAGCCTGGAGGACATCTTTCTCGAGGTGGTCGGCCGCTCGATCGAGGAGGACACCAAGCCGGACGAGGTGGCGGCATGACGGAACGTCACCGCCTCCGTTCGCTGCTCACCTTCATCCAGCTCAACGGGATCATCCCGATCCGCACGCAACCGCTCTACGTCCTGAGCCTGCTCGCGTCGCCGCTGTCGTTCCTGTTCTTCATCTTCATCGTCTCGCACGGCGCCCTGATCCAGTACGGGGTCATGGGGGGCATGATCCTCACCGGCCTGACGGTGGGGACCGGCCTCCAGTCGGACCTGACGCACTACCGACACGACCTGAAGTTCCAGGACGTCGTGGTGGCCTCGCCGGTCGAAGCGCCGGTGTACGTGGCCGGGATGGCCCTCAGCGAACTCGTCTACTCGCTCCCGGCGCTGGCCGTCTTCGTCCTGATCTTTTTCCTCGAGGGTTGGGCGACGCCCCTCTCGGTCGCCATCGTGACCGGCGTGCTGCTCCTCATCTGGGGGTTCGCCTGCGCGCTGGCCTTCACGCTCGCCACCTACTTCCAGGACGTCCGGGAGACGTTCCTCTTCAGCCCCCTGATCTCGCTCGGTCTGACGGTGATCCCTCCGGTGTACTATCCCCTCGGGTACCTCCCCGGTTGGGCCCAGACGGCCGCCCTCTTCTCGCCGACCACGTACGCCGCCGAGCTCGTCCAGGGCGCGGTCGGTCTCGTGCCGGTGCCCTTCGACGTCGCCGTGCGGGACTGGTCGGTTCTCGTGGCGTGCACGATCGCCCTGCTCCTCATCGCCGCCGTGAAGGCCCGCTGGCAGGAGCCGTAAGCGGCGCTCCGGACGCCGGAACGCGCGCCGGGCGTCGCGCGACGCGCGAGGCCTTATGTACCGGGCATCTGGTGGAGCGGCCCGATGCTTTCTTTCGGGGACAGTCGCACCTTCGAGACGGGTGACGAACGCTTCTCGCACTGCCTCTTTTGCGGCCGACTGATCGTCGTGCTCCCCGATGACCGGCGGGGCGGCAGCTGCTACGACTGCCTCGCGCTGTCGGTGCCGGCCCCGGTGGCGTGCCCCGATTGCCGGGCCGAGATCCCCGGCGAGGACCGGGCCCTCGGCTGCGCGGAGTGCGGCTGGTACCCGCTCCGGGGCTGAGGTCGTTCCCGCCCTCCTCCGGCCGCCGGCCGGGCGCTAAGCTTATCGGCCGAACCCCGTCCTAAAATCCCAGGGCGTGCCGAGGTGGCTCAGTCCGGTACGGCGCGAGTCTGGAAAGCTCGTGGCGGAATACGCCTCGGGAGTTCAAAGGCCCGGGACGGTCGCCCCGTCCCGGCGGGAAGTCTCCCCCTCGGCGCTGCCCTCCCCTCCGGACCGACGCTCGCGGGGTCTGGTCCATGAGCGTCCCCGAGCGACGGGCCATCCCGAGCCTGCTGCACATCGACTCCATCCTGACGCATCTCCGCGGTCGGGCGGCCCTCCAGGAGGTCTGCCGGTTCCTCCAGGCCGAATTCGCCCACTACCCGTGGATCGGGGTGTACCGCCTGGACGGCG